>DATMYQ010000001.1:0-5407 GCA_035560935.1 Patescibacteria group bacterium
CAAAAAATAGAGCGCACAAATTCATTGGTAATAGGTAACATCACCGTGATTCCCGTATCAATAATGATTTCCTGGTCTGCATCAATAATAAAAACGATAAAAAAACGATTATTGTAATGGGCGTTAATCGGATTTGTCACCGTCGTACGGGCTTCTCCTACAATATAAATGGTGCTTTTCTCATAGCGGGGTGACAACATAGTATCTTTACACACGTTTTATATCCCTTGCCTGTAGACATCGCTGCCATTCGTTAAAATAAATGACGTCTCCGCAAAAAATAAACGAAGGCGCCAGTGCCAGTGAAACTATAATTTGTGTTTATGTTACCAAATATTCTGAGAGATGTCAATGATGAAGAGGTTAAAATTTTTGATGCAGTACCCGAATTGTTGCCTGCTTTCTTGCATTAAATATTAGCAATGTCTTGGAATTTTTGTTATTTCAGTCACACTTCTGTAACACAACTGTTAAAATACGATGTTAAGATAAGCTTACAAGAAAGGGGTGGCGACATGAATACCATAGCAAAGAAGGCAATTATATACTCAATGGTTGGACTTATGCAACTGGGATTAGGCGTATCAGTAATTGAGGCATCTCCGCATGATGACCGGGAGCGTCAGGAACAGCGCCATGAACAGCGCCATGAAAAACGGCATGAACAGCGACCGGAGCCCCGTCATGAACAGTATGCTGAGCGGGATCACCGGATGCAAATGGAAAGAGAACGCCACGAACGGGAAATGCAACGTCGGGAACATGAGGAAGAACGGGAATGGCGCGAACGGCAAGATCGTGAAAAAGCCCATCACGAAGAAGTGATGAGGACTATTGGCGGCGTAGCGCTGTTATATCTTCTGACAAAATAAGCAATTCAAGAGAGTGATTTGCCTACATAAAATATGACTTGTGACATAAAAATCGTCTTGGGATGACTTTTATGTCACACTCTTGTCACAAACACCCCGTATAATAAACTCATAGCTAATCCGCAGGGAAACCTGCTGACATAAACTTACTCCCCTTCAAGACCGTCCGGTAACTCCGGCGGTTTTTTTTCGTAATGACAGAAAGAGGACACTGATTTTATGCCTAAATACTTGAGATTTATTGTGCGTTGTGGCAGGTTGAAAGCATTAATGAACACACAATAGGTGAAGAAAGATAGGGAATCTATTTTTTTGCGGCTTTGCTTTGACAAAGCCGTAACTCTGTTTTATACTTATGATTAGTCGGCTAACTATAAGAGAGGCGGGATGACTTGATGGCTTTGCGGTATACGATCCGCGATTTGCCGAGGCGTGAAGGTCTCCGGCGGTTTGCAGAACAGATCCCGGAGGTTGATGTTTCCGCAGTGGAACTGCTGGTGCAGTTTTTGCAGACTTCTTCCGATATTCAGTACACCATTTTCGATATACTGGAGCGAAAGTATAAACTTTCCGAAGGCAAATTGGTGGTTATGATTATTCTTTATCACGAACCGGAGGGGATTGCGCCCTCCAAATTGGCGGAGAAGGCGTGTGTGACACGTGCGACGATCAGCGCGATGCTGCATAGGATGGTTCGCGATAAATTGGCCTGGGTTGTTTGTGATTCGACAGACGGGCGAGGAAAACTTGTGGCACTGACGGAAAGAGGACGATCTCTTATGGATGAAATCCTGCCGGGGCATTTTTTACGCACGGCGCAATTGATGAAGAATCTAACGGAAGAAGAACGGCACACCTTGATCGGATTACTCAAGAAGATTGATGTGAGTTGATTGTTTGCATTGCTATGGTACCAGATCTAAAGGAAAAATCATGAACTGAGTATTAAGCGAGAGCCCTTTTATTTAATGCATAACATCAGGGGAGAGGTTTGCTCATATAGTTAGCCGGCTAATGATAGGCGTTTTGAAACTGAGATTATTCCAATAGCAACGGGAACGTACAGAGGGGGAGATTATTGAACATAAAATTCGTCATGTGATTAGTCGGCTAATTATATATTGGGGAAAAGCGACAGGTAATGGCTCAGGTTATCGGTTTTGAAAAAAAGGACAAGGGGTATGCAGATGAATTTAAAGCAAAAATCAATACGCATGGGAGTTGTTTTTTTATTATTACTTTTTATCGGCGGACTGCTGCTGGTATTTGCCGGACATGACGCGGTTACCATGGCCGCTAAGAAAAAAGAAGGAATTTTAACAGCGGAACAGGTTAAAATCGCGTTTGAGAATATTGGTGGACGATTAGTCAGCGAACAGGTGAAAGAATCGCAGGAAGTCAAAAAAGGCGATGTTTTGATGGTTCTTGACAGCGTGGATACAGATCTTGCCATCGAGCGGCTGCAGGCGCAAATTGCCCAGGTGGAGGCGCAAATTAACCAACAAAACGGCAGTATTGAGATCGGCCATGCCAAAACGTCTACGAATGAGTTACAGTCGTATCGGCAAATTGAACAACAAAAAATGGCATTGGATGCTGCCCGGGCGACTTATGACAATCAGCAGCTTACTTATAACCGCAAACTAAAATTGATGGAAACCGGCGCCATTTCCCAGTCGGAACTTGACAGCGCCCGGATGGCACTGGACGTTGCCACGGCCAATGCCGGACAGCAGCAGCGAATGCTGGAAAAAATGCTGGCCGGCACCGATGACGCCGCCAAAGAACAAGTTCTGGCGAACGGGAATGCCAGCAGTATCTATCTGCCGGAAATTGATCAACAGCGCCGGGACTTGGAAAATAGCAAATTCGGAGTGCAGGTTCTTATGCGGCAAAAACAGGATTTACAAGTGCAGCTGAAAGAATGGCAGGTAAAAAAAGAACGTCTGACGTTAAGAGCGCCCGAAGATGGGAAAGTGTTAAAAATCATTGCCAAAAGCGGAGAAATGGTCGCGGGCAATGCGCCGGTGATTTTGCTGGAAAGCAAACGGTTTTACTATGATGTTTACTTGGACGAACAACAGGCCGCACGCTTTAAAGTGGGTGATGAAATTGCCGGCACCGCCGTCGCCACGAAGAAAAACGTCCGGGGAACGGTTCGCTTTATTGAGGCGGCACCCGGCTTTGCCGATCTGAAGATGACCAGGGAAAAGGGGCAGTCCGATCTGGCTGCCTTTCAGGTCAGGATTTATGTTGAACCGGAAAATTTATTGCCGGGTATGACGATTGAGGTGAACACCAATGCATTCGCTAAAAGATGAGCTGGCTTATTTTTTTTCGGGAAAGGGCATGCCCTATGTCAAGGTTTCCATTATGGTTGCCCTCGTTGTTTCCTTGCTGTTTACGGCGATGTTTTCCAATAATTATATTCGAGACGGTAAAATAGCCGTTATTGATTTGGATAATTCCAAGTTCAGTCATGAATTTATTGATGATATGAACGCGTCGCCTTATCTTGCCGTCAAAGATGTCTTAAATGTTCCCGCTGACCCGAAAACGCTGTTGTATGGAGATCAATATCTTGCGGTGGTTTACCTGCCGGTTGGTTTTGAAAAAAACCGTTACAGCGCCGGCGCCAATAATATCGGTGTTATTTATGATAATACCAATGCAGCCCAAAGTGGTAATATTCGCGGCGCTCTCAATACCATTGTCGCCATTCAGAATCAAAAAATCGGTTTGCCGAAGGTGCAGGAACTGGGCCTTAATGCGGAACAGACATCAGCGGTACTGAACAACATTTCACTGAAAGAACGGCTGCTGTTTAATCCTACTGGTTCCTCCAGCAATTCAACCACTATGGGATTCTTGTTCTTTTTTTCTTCCATGTTTTTTGTCTTTGCGACCATTGGGATGATTTCACGGTTGCGTTTGGAAGGGAAATGGACGGATCAGTTGTTGAAAGGAAGCCCTTTTGATTTGATGCTGCGCCTCGTACCGTATGCGATTTGTCTGATAGGTTCACTAATGATCGGCCTCTGTGTGCTGAGAGTGATCGGCGACTTGAGTTTTACAGGAAGTATTTTCACGCTGCTGTTGTCCATGCTGCTGTTGACGGCAGCGCTTGGCTTTATGAGCATGCTGTTCGGCTGGGGAGCAGCGAATCCGGGAATTGCAGCAAGTCGAATGATTTTGTTCATACCAGGCGGTTTTATTCTTGGTGGACAGACCGGGCCTATCGATATTTTACCGGGGTGGGTTCAGTTTATGTCGAATGTGTTTCCGCTGGTATGGGAGTACCGTTTGGCCCGGGATATTATTTTGCGCGGTGCGTCTTTTATGGATACTGCGCAGGGGTTTGGCGGATTTATGATCTATACGGGGCTTCTTGCCGTGCTCGTATGTATGCGGTTTTATCGTGAGCGTCAAGCGATCCTGGTGCGAGATAGCAAGGTTGCCGCGCAGGGTAAAATGGCGGCGGATATGACATGAACAAAGAAGGCAGCGGGTCGGTGCTTCTAAAAGAATAGACCGAAAAGCGGAAAGGAAAATAAGATATGGAAAAAATTTATTCGATATTAGTGCCGGTGGATGGTTCAAATCATTCCCGGCGTGCGCTGGGATATGCCGTCAATTTAGCAGAAGCCTGTCAGGCCAAAATCATTTTACTACATGTTGTTGCAATCGGTACGGAAGCGTCTGCGTTGGAACAGGTGAGTGTCGGCGGATTTATTTCGGATGATATGAAAGAAGCAGGCAGGAATATTTTAAAAGAAGCCCTCGCGCTGGTACCCTTGGCGATTGAAAAAAAAGCGGTTTTGGAAATTGGCGAACCGGCGGAAGTTATTGCCGATTTTTGTCAAAAAAATCATTGCGATTTAGTTGTTATGGGGAGTCGGGGCCGCGGGTCGATAAAGCAACTGTTAATGGGAAGTGTAAGCAGTGCTGTTTTATCACAGCTGCAATATCCGGTATTGGTGGTGAAATAGGAACAAATTGTTCACCCCAAGGGGTACCATCATGTTCAAAAAACGCTGTGGAGTGGCTGAAAAAATGCGATCAGTTGCAAACAAAAGGAGATTAAATAGGGTGTTCAATAAAGTAACGGATGTCATGGGTTTTATTGTGCTGGTGTTTATGTTGGCGGCATCGCCGGTTTGGGCTGCGGATACCGCCGTGCTGAGCCTGGATGAAAGCATCCGGCTGGCAATGAACAATAACGAACAAATTAAGGCTGCTGCCAGCGGTACGGAAGTGGCCCGGTGGAATCTGGAAAAGGCCAAAGGGGCACAAAGTATTTCCGTTGATTTTTCTCATACCAGTTCCAAAATTCGTGGAAACTACTGGCAAATTTATCAAATTTACGAATTACCGTCAAATTATTTTGTCAATTCCGTTTCGGCCACGATGCCGCTTTATAGTGGCGGTCGTATTGAAAATACGATCAAACAGGCCAAACTGGGAAGTGAGATCAGTAATCTCCAACTGGAAAGTGTAAAACAAGATATAAGATATCAGGTAACACAGAGTTATTG
>DATMYQ010000002.1:0-8381 GCA_035560935.1 Patescibacteria group bacterium
TTTTTAGCCAACTATTCTGGTATCGGAAACTATTTTGCGGAGGTGAGCCTGTTGCCGTCGTTTTTGAAATCCTGTTACCAGACCGCTTTACCCGGATCCTATCGAGCAGTATAAAAATTGAGCATCGTTGAATCATCCCACGGTGAATTCATTATATAAAGGAGTAGAAGATATGAGTATGAACGCCAATATTGTCACCGCCCTGAAGAAAATTACCGGTGAAAGCTATGTGCTGACCGGGAAAGAGGACCTGTTGTCTTATGGCTATGACGCCACGCCCGGCTTTTTTCACTTGCCGGATGCGGTGGTGATTCCGGAAAATACGGAGCAGGTATCGAAAGTGATGGCGATCGCCAATCAGGAAAAAATTCCTGTATACGTGCGGGGAGCCGGGACCAACCTGAGCGCCGGCACAGTTCCCACCAAAGGCGGCATTGTGCTGCTGATGACCCGGATGAACAAAATCATTGAAGTGGACCGGGAAAATCTGGTGGCAGTGGCTGAACCGGGAGTTATCGTATCGGATCTGAATAAAGTGGTGGAAGAAACCGGACTGATTTATCCGCCGGATCCCGGCACCGTGACTACGGCTACGCTGGGCGGTACGGTCGCTGAAAATTCCGGTGGATTGCGCGGACTGAAATATGGTGTGACGAAGCACTATGTGATGGGTCTGGAAGTCGTGCTGGCTGATGGCCGGATCATGAACACCGGCGGCAAAAATGTAAAAGATGTTTCCGGGTACGACTTGACCAAATTGTTCACCGGTGCTGAAGGGACGCTTTGCGTCATCACCAAAATTACCGTTAAACTGGTGCCGGCGCCGGAAGCAAGAAAAAGTATGATGGCTATTTTTAACAATCTGGACAACGCCGGTAAAGCGATCTCCGCCATCATTGCCAATAAAATTATTCCGGCGACGCTGGAAATTATGGATAATGCCACCATTCGCACCGTGGAAGATTACGCGCATGTCGGTCTGCCAGTGAACGCGGAAGCAGTGCTGCTGATTGAGGTGGACGGCATTCCGGAAGTGGTGGAAAAAGAAGCGGCGAAGGTTCTGGAAGTGTTAAAAGCCAATAAAGCCGATGAAATTCGCGTGGCCAAAGACGCCGCCGAAAGAGATAAGATCTGGGCGGCCCGGCGGGCGGCGCTGCCGGCGTTGGCGAAGCTCCGTCCCACCACCTTTGTGGAGGATGCCACGGTTCCCCGCAGCAAAGTGCCGGATATGATCCGGTCCATTAATGAGATCGCCGCCAAATACAAGGTGCAGATCGGCACCTTTGGACATGCCGGTGACGGCAATATGCACCCGACGATTGTTTGCGATATCCGCGACAAAGAAGAGATGGACCGGGTGTACAAGGCAATGGATGAGATCTTTGCCACCGCGATCAGACTGGGAGGAACGCTGAGCGGCGAGCATGGCATTGGACTGGGGAAACTAAAATATATGGAAGACCAGTTTGGACCGGTGGGCATGGATGTGATGCGCACCATTAAGAAAGCCCTGGATCCCAACGGTATCCTGAATCCAGGAAAATTGGTCGGAGAGTGTTAATATGAGCGATAATAAAGATATAAAAACAGGAGAAGCCTTACTGCATAACATTGAGGATGATCTGGCCAACTGTATGAAATGCGGCAACTGTATGGAAGTTTGCCCCATTTATAAAGAATTGCAGACGGAGAATAGCGTGGCCCGGGGGAAACTGTCGCTGATTGAAGCGGTGAACAGCGGGAAGCTTGATATTACGGAAGGCTTTGACAAATTAATGGCAATGTGCGTTTCCTGCAAAGCCTGCGCTGTCAAATGCCCCTGCGGCGTGAAGGCCGATGAACTGATCGTCAAGGGCCGGCAGGCCGCAGTGAAGGCCCGGGGTCTTCATCCGATTAAAAAAGCGGTGTTCAAATTTTTGAGCAATCGCCAGATCTTTGACTTCACATTGCGCATGGCGGGATTTTTCGGCCCGCTGTCCTTTAAGAAACTGCCGGGACGCATGGCGGTAGTGGCCCGCTTTCCCATGCCGGGGCTGGACAGCCGCCGGGTGACGGCGCCCTTTGCTGCGACGCCGTTGCGCAGCATGTATCCGGAAACAATTAAGGTGGATAAGCCTAAAATGCGGGTGGGATTTTTCACCGGCTGCACCGCCAACTATATTTATACCGATATCGGCCAATCGGTGATCAATGTATTAAAAGCCAACGATATTGAAGTGGTGATGCCGGCCATGCAGCATTGCTGCGGTACGCCGGTATTTATGGCCGGAGATCATGATCTGGCGAAGGTGTTCGCTAAACACAATATTGAAACCTTTGAACGCTATGAGCTGGATTATATTGTCGCCGCCTGCGGTTCTTGCACGGAAGCCTGGAAAGTGGAATTCCCGGAAATGTTTCATGATGATCCGGCCATGCTGGCACGGGTGAAAAAACTGGCGGACAAAACCTTTGAAATCAGCCAGTTCCTGGTGGACGTCGTTAAGTTCAAAAAAGATAATCTGGGTGAAATCAACGCCACGGTCACCATGCATGATCCCTGTCATATGGCGCGCGGGATCAAAGTGACGGCTCAGCCCCGGGAAATATTAAAAGCCATTCCCGGTCTGAAGCTGGTGGAAATGAAGAGCCCGGACCGCTGCTGTGGTTCCGGAGGATCTTTCAGTTTGGCTCACTATGATATCGCCTGCAAAATTAATGACCGCAAGGTAGCGGACATTGCTTCCACGAAGGCGGATGTGGTGGCTACCAGCTGTCCCAGCTGCCGCATGCACATCATTGACGGATTGGTGCGCAACAATATGAGTCAGGATACCCGGCATGTGGTTCAATTCCTGGATCAGGCCTATGAAAAAGGCCGGACGGGGAACAACGGAAAAAAGAACAAACGTTAACTCTGCAAGGGGAGGAAGGCACATGAAAAAAGTCTGCGATCACTGGCAAAGCCATTTAGTGGCCGGAGGGGCCAGCAGTCAGCTGTTTGCCGAGTTTGAAACCCGGGCTAAAAATGCAGCGGCCGAAGTGTTTCGGGTGGCGACCGTCGCCGAAGCGCAGGAGGTTGTCGTTAATCTGGCAAAGTACATCAATGCCCGTAAAGTGGTGGCCGTGGACAGTCCGTTGCAGCAGGCGGTGGGGGTAGCGGCAGGATTGCAGGCAGCCGGAATCATAGTATACTCGCGGGCGGACGAAATAGCCGCTCATGCGGAAAGCGCCGATATGGGAATATCCACGGTGGAGTTTGGCATTGCGGAGACCGGCAGTGTGTGTCAGGATGCGTTGGCAATTGAAGGGCGGCTGGTTTCCATGCTGCCGCCGCTTCATGTGGCTTTTCTCTACAGCAACCGCGTAGTTCCCGGGGTCGTGGAAGCGATGGAAGTGATTTCCCGGTGTTTTGACCGAGGATATATCAGTTTCATCACCGGTCCCAGCCGAACGGCGGATATCGAACGGGTGCTGACGATCGGGGTGCATGGACCCAGCCGGTTTGTCATCATTGCTGTCGACGAAGAAAGCGCCGGAGGTGACCGTTGATGGAGAACAATGACCGCAATATCAAAAAAGAGATTCATGAGAAACTCGATGACGAAGTATTGCGCGGGGCGCTGGCGCGGTTTGCGGAAGCCTATCCCATTTCTCGGGCCAAAGCGTATGAAAACGTAGAAGACGTGGAGGCTTTGCGGGAACAGGTGCGGCAGATGAAAATGGGCGCGGTTGCCCGGATTCATGAGCTGGCCGACCAATTTGAGTCGGAAGCCGTCAAACGGGGCGCTAAGGTGTTCCGGGCCAAAGACGGGCCGGCGTTGAAGAAGTACCTGATTGATTTGTGCCGGGAAAAAGGCGTGCAGCGGATCGTCAAATCCAAGTCCATGGCATCGGAAGAAATCCACCTGAACCATGACCTGGAAGCGGCAGGGCTGCATGTCAAAGAAACCGACCTGGGGGAATGGATCATTTCCCTGGCAGGGCATAAACCCTCCCACATGGTGATGCCGGCCATTCATCTCAATCGTCATCAGATCGCCGAATACTTTTCCAAAGAACTGAAGCAGGAAATACCGACCGATATTCCCTTTATGGTTCAGGCGGCCCGCACCAATTTGCGCCAGGAGTTTTTGCAGGCGGATATGGGGATTTCCGGCGCTAACTTTGGCATCGCCGAAAATGGGGCGATCGGCCTGGTGACCAATGAAGGGAATGCGCGGCTGGTTACTACCCTGCCGCGGGTTCACGTAGTCATTATCGGTTATGAAAAACTGATACCCACCATCAAAGACGCCGCGCCTATTTTGCGGACGTTGCCGCGCAACGCCACGGGGCAGCTGATGACCAGCTATATGACGATGGTATCCGGAGCAACCCCGATTATGGTGAAAAAAGGCGAGCAATGGGTGGAAGAAGAAAAAGACCTGCACATCATCCTGTTTGACAATGGCCGTCTGAATGCCGCTGAGGATGAAAAGTTCCGGCAAATTTATCAATGCGTCCGCTGCGCGTCCTGTTTAAACGTTTGTCCAGTCTATACTTTAGTAGGCGGACATGTATACGGACATATTTACGCTGGCGGCATTGGCGCTATTTTAACGGCGTTTTTAAACAGCATGGGGGATTTTGAAAAGATCAATGAGCTTTGTATCGGCTGCCGCCGCTGCACCGAAGTTTGTCCGGGGAAAATTGATATTCCTGGGCTGATTGATGAATTGCGGGCGCGGGTGGTCAAGGAACACGGCCTGCCGTTTGCGGTGCGTACCGTGTTTGAGAATGTGATCAGCGAACGGAAAGTATTTCACTCCTTGCTGCGGATTGCATCCATCGGGCAAAAACCGTTCCAGACAGGGAAATTGATCCGGCATTTGCCGTTGTTTATGGCGGGGCTGGCCAAAGAACGCAGTCTGCCGGCGATTGCCGACGAGCCTTTGCGTGACCGGATTCCCCGGATTACACGCAAAGCAGCCGTGCCGGTGAAAAAAGTGGCCTTTTTCAGCGGCTGCAATATCGATTTTGTTTTCCCGGAAACCGGTGAATCCGTGTACAAGGTCTTGCAGGATTTAAATATGGACATGGTGTATCCACAGGACCAAAGCTGCTGCGGCAAGCCGGTGCTGGGGATGGGCGACCGGGAGACCGCGAAGAAAATTGCCAGACGAAACATTGAGGCTTTTGAAGAAGCGGCCGCCGACGTGATCGTTTTTGCTTGTCCCACCTGTGCGGAAACCTGGCATGAAACGTATATTGAACTGTTTGCCGATGAACCGGACTGGAAGGCGCGGGCGGAATCTCTCGCTCACAAGGTTCGTGAATTTACCAGTTTTGTGGCGGAAGAGTATCGTAAAACGGGCCGTCTGGCGAAAACCGACGGGCCGGTGAAAGTAACCTATCATGACTCCTGCCATATGAAACGAGGGCTGGGGATTTACCAGGAGCCCCGGGAACTGCTGGAAGCCGCTCCGGGGTATCAGCTGACGGAAATGAAAGATTGCGACAAGTGCTGCGGGATGGCGGGATCTTTTGGCATTAAATATGCGGAACTGTCCATGCCGATCCTAAAACAAAAAATCAGCAATATCACCGACAGCGGCGCGGAAGTGGTGGCGGTTGCCTGTCCGGCCTGCATGATGCAGATTCAGGGCGGCTTGGACAAACAGGCGCCGCAGGTGAAAATCCGTCATGTCGCCGACATTCTGGCGGAAAAATTACATTCCCCGAAATCTTAAACACAAGCTATCCGGCGAACGGCGGAAAAGGCGGATTTCTTTTCCGCCGTTCTCATTTGGGGAGAAAAACAAAGGCAGGCCAAAGCTATTGCTTGGTCAATTAAAAAATGCACTAAAATATTCCGAATAATAGGAAATATTGCAAACGGCGGCGAAGTATAATACAGAGGCGTGCGGATGTTTTTTAATCGTTGCTTCGAAAATTTGTCAGTGAGGAGTGAGTCGCAATGAATCAACTGAAGTACAAATTAATTGCAGCCCTGGTTTTTTCCAGTCTCATTTCCGTATCTTTGTTGGCGTCGTTTGATATTTACCGCGCGTCCCGGGACATTGAAACCGACGTGGACAATTACAAGGCAGTGCTCTATGAACAATTTGACCGCACCATAAAACTGGAAGTGGAAACGGCTATCAGCCTGGTGCAGGATATTTACAATCAGCAGCAAAAAGGAGTTCTTACGGAAGCTGCGGCCAAAAAACAAGCTGCCGATTTGATCCGAAATCTCCGTTTTGACAATGGCAATTATTTTTGGATTGATACAACGGAAGGCGTCAATGTCGTTTTGTTAGGGCGTGAAGTGGAAGGAAAAAGCCGGCGGGATTTAAAGGACAGCAGTGGGAAATTCATGGTTCAGGAATTAATTGTCAAAGCCCTTGCGGGAGGAGGGTATGTCGATTATAGTTTTCCCAAACCCAACGAGACGGAAGCATTACCGAAGCGTGGATATGCTGCTTTGTTTAAACCGTATAACTGGGTTGTCGGCACGGGCAACTGGGTGGATGATATCGAGAAATTCGGCGCGAAGCGGGAGCAAGCGCTGCGCCAGGATTTGGTCAATCAGATCCAGTACACGGTGGGCATTGCCTTGCTGGCCATTTTGCTGGCCGCTGTCATTGCCATCATTGTGAGCAAAAGAATTACCGGACCGATTGTGGCGGTGGGCAAATGCTCCCAGGAAGTGGCCTGCGGCGACCTCTCAGGACCGGATTTGGCGGTTTCGTCCCGGGATGAAGTGGGGCAGATTGCGGAGTCCTTCAATCATATGAAAGATAATCTGCGTCAATTGATCACGCAGCTGCGGGATTCCGTCATGCTTTTGTCCTCATCGGCGGAGGAACTGACCGCCGGGGCTCAGCAGTCGGCGGACGCCTCCAATCAGGTCGCCCAGTCCATCACGAACGTTGCTGCCGGCGCGGATAAACAATTGCACTCCGTTGACCAGGTGGTGAAAAATGTTAATCAACGGTCGGCGGCCATGGATCAAATGGCCAAGAAAGCGGAAATTGTGACGGAAACCTCTCAGAAAGCGGCGAATATTGCGCAAATGGGCTCCCAGTCCGTCAACCAGGCCATTCGTCAGATGAATATCATAGAGGAGACCGTTACTCAATCGGCAGTCGTGGTTACTAAATTGGGCGAACGCTCGAAAGAGATCGGTCAGATCATTGAGACGATTTCCGGCATCGCCGGCCAAACCAACCTGTTGGCGTTGAACGCGGCGATTGAAGCGGCAAGAGCCGGTGAACAGGGACGCGGCTTTGCCGTGGTAGCGGAAGAAATACGAAAACTTTCGGAACAAACGCAGCAGGCGGCCAAACAAATCGAAGCGTTGATCCGGGAAATTCAGAGTGACACCGGTCAGGCGGTGGACACTATGGAAAATGGCACCCGGGAAGTACGGACCGGCAGTGGTACCGTACGGGCCACCGGAGAAACCTTCAATGAAATTGTGGAAATGATTTGCAAAGTTGGAGAACAGGTGGAAGATATCGCCGCGATGATTCAGGAAGTGGCTGCCGGTGGGCATGCCATCATCGGCGTCATGGAAAATATGCAGGCCATTACCCAGGATACCGCGATGCAGACGGAATCAGTATCCGCAGCCACGGAAGAGCAGTCGGCCACGATGGAAGAAATTGCTCATTCCAGCCGCGAATTGGCGAAAATGGCGGATGAACTGCAGACGGCTATCAAGCAATTTAAAGTGTGAAATGTTGGCGGTGTATTTAACTTTTAAGAAGCAGTCTATAAAAAAGCGAAATCATTTCTGCCCTGAAAATTAAAGAGCTGGAATTTCAAACTTTTAAATTGTGTTGGTTCAGGATTAACTTGGGTGAGTTGTACCATAGCTAATATAGAAAAAACTCCTGACAAATTTTTTCGATAAATTTGTCAGGAGTTTTGTATTGATATGATAATTATGAGGAGGGCTATCTCTAGACTGTCCTGGTGAGGAAACGATAATTACTCAAAAGAGCAAATAAAGTTACCGTGAGCGCCGTTTTCTTTAATAGAAAATAAATAGACTGTTTTCCAATCCTGTTGGTTAACGTATTGTTCGCCGTGTCCCCAGTATTGGAAGTTAATAGAAGTATTAACCAGTGCAGAAAGATCTGGATCGGAGAGGTTTGCATTGGGATCGCCTTGCCAGACGTTATTTTGTGACACGGCATACAACCAAAGGACTTGTTCCCAATCACCATAATTTTCGATTGTTACTCTAGTAGAGGCGTTGGGTTTGACAAGAAACCAGCCTTTCATATAATTGGTATTGCGGTTGGCATCCCAGTTTTGAACGGCTACATATACAGCTTCTGATCGATTGTTAGCCAGTTCTAGTGTGGCGGCTGTATTTGCGGCTGAAGACGGAGCTGGTGTAGCTGCCATAA
>DATMYQ010000003.1:0-3106 GCA_035560935.1 Patescibacteria group bacterium
GTAATACGGTTTCTAAATTATCGATAACTTGGCGAAGCAAAGTGTAAAAATGGATATATCTTGATGATGAGGATAGAAAAGTAGAATGCGGTGCCGAATGACGACGAAAAAAATGAGGCGGGAATGCGGCAATCATGACAGAGAGGTGACCAATAGTACCGGTTAGCAGGAAAGTATCTGGTGATAACGAATAATAATTATATCGCAGCGAATGAAAACGACGCTTGTGCAAGGGATGGCGCGCTATGCCGCTTAACCCGGAAGGTTGCAACCGTCGTAATTTGCTGAAATCTCCGTAGGGAGGTCGTACCGGTATGACGAAACAGAAACTGGCAGTACGTAAACCGCAAGATTGGTCTGTCGGCTGGCGTATTTTGCTGTCGGCGCTGATGGCGACGGTTATTTATATTGTGTGTGCTGTGGTGTATGGCGCTTCAACGGAGACGACGTTCACCGACGCGGGGGAAAAGGCAGTGGGAAATATTGGCGTGTGGTTGCCTATTGGGGCAATGGCACTAATGGGTGGTGCCTTGATCTGGCTGTTAATGAAAACCCAGGATTTGTACCGCTTGTTACAATTAAGTGAAACGCGGTTTCGCCTGCTGTGTGAAAAGGCGCCGGTTTTGATTGATTCCTTTGATCGCAATGGCCGTGTTTTGCTCTGGAATGCGGAACTGGAAAAACGTCTGGGATATTCGGCCGACGAGATGTGTGCGATGAAAGAACCGCTACGGGTACTCTATCCTGACACTTATCAGGAGGAGAAAAGCAAGATAGTGACGCCGTCCGGGGTGTTTATTGAGCGCCGGCCCCGGACGAAAAATGGGACGCCGCGGGTGCAAATGTGGGCGACCATGGGATTGCCCAATGGAGACGTTTTGTCGGTGGGGCTGGACGTGACGGAAACGCGGGAAGCAGAAGCTGCCCTGCAGGAAAGTGAAGAACAGTTCCGGCAGATGTTTACCAAGCAACAGACGGTAATGTATTTGGTTGATCCCGCAAGTCGGCGTATTCTGGATGTCAACGAAGCGGCACTCTGGTTTTATGGCTATAGCCGGGAGGAATTTAAGCTGTTGAGGGTAGCGGATCTTTGCGGAGAGGATTCCGGAGCGGTGATTCCGCCGGACGGCGATGGACGGAAACCGTGGGGCGGGTATTGGGAAACCCGACATCGCCTGCGTAATGGTGAAGTGCGGGATGTGGAGGTGCGCTCTACGTTGATACGCCTTTCAACGCGTCACTTCTTTTTTGATATTGTGCATGATGTGACAGAACGACGACAGGCGGAGGACAAACTGCGCCATATCAGTTTCCATGATGCGCTAACCGGTTTGTATAACCGGGCCTATTTCGAAGCGGAACTGATGCGTTTAGATCAGGATGGCTATACGCCGGCGGGATTAATTGTCTGCGATGTCGATGGGTTGAAGTTGCTGAACGATGCGTTGGGGCACAAACAGGGCGACAACCTCTTGATTGATGTGGCGGGTGTACTGAGCCGTTGCTTTCGTGGCGGTGATGTGGTAACCAGAATTGGTGGTGACGAATTTGCCGTTATTTTACCTTACGCGGATACGATGGAAATCCAGCTGGCTTCTGAACGGATTTACCGGGAAATAGAGGAGTATAACCGGGATGTGACCAGAATGCCGCTGAATATGTCGGTCGGTTATGCGGCCAGAGAGTCGTCAGGAAATTCGATGCAGGATTTGTACAAAGAGGCGGACGGCAAAATGTACCGGGAAAAACTGCGATGCAGACAGAATGCGCGGGGGGCGATTGCCCGGAGAATTATGACGCTGCTGGCAGAACGGGATTATTTCGATGATGGACATGCGGAACGTTTGCAGGAAATGTTACTGGCGTTGGGCCGGGACTGGAGTCTGGGAGAACGGCGGCTGCATAATTTGCAGCTGTTGGCCCGCTTTCACGATATTGGGAAAGTGGGAATTGCGGGGGAGATTTTGCAAAAGTCCGATTTTTTAACTCCGGAGGAATGGCAAGAAGTGCAGCGGCATTGTGAAATAGGCCAGCGAATTGCGGTGTCTACTCCGGAATTGATCGCAATTGCCGATGCGATATTGAAACATCATGAATGGTGGAATGGAGAAGGGTATCCTCTGGGTCTTGCCGGCGAGGATATTCCACTGGAATGCCGTTTGCTGGCTATTGTGGATGCCTACGATGTCATGACGCATCAACGGCCCTACCGGTCGGCGCTGAGTCAACAGGAAGCGCTGACCCATTTAAGGCAGGGTGCGGGAATTCAGTTTGATCCCCGGGAGGTGGAGCGATTTTGCCGGCTCCTGCCGACGCTGATAATGTCAGAGTAGTATGTTGTAAAGCGTGAAAGTGAAAGACAGGATCGGAAGCGGGTGGGCCGGGCGGCCAGTGAAGAAAAAGCCCGGGCATCTTCGTTATATCTGCTGTTTTACTATATGGGATCCAGTGTTATCGGCGCTTTGGGCGGCATATTTCTGCACTGGGATGGCTGGCAGGGAGAGGTGATGATGCTGGCCGTCGTTTTGCTGGTGGCGCTGCTGGTATCGGTATGGCTCTGCCAGACAGAGGATACCGGCGAGCTGGCCGGTCAGAAAAATTTGTAAGGAGAATGAGGACGGTGAGGATAGCTGCCGGAGTATGTTGGTATGGTCGCGGGGATTTTGGGACAAATGGCGAAAAACCGCCGTTTCCGTGCTCTGCGGAATAGCAGCGGTTTTTTTCTTTGTAACGGCAATGATCTTTTGGTGATCAGTCCCGGGCAGAAACCAGTACTTCGGAAAAATCCATTGTGGGAGCGCCGCCCAGTAATGGCGACACTGCGGCCATCAGTTCTTTAAAATAAGGCGTGGCGCAATGACGGTCAAAAGCCGCCCGGTCAGCGTATTTTTCGTAAAAGAGAAAGCGGCCTTGCTGTTCAGCCGACTGATGGAGCGTATACTCCAGCGTTCCTTGTTCCGAACGGACTTTGGGCACCATTGCCCGCAGTAAAGTTTCCAGTGCGGTTTCCTGACCTGGTTTTGCGGTTAACGTGGCAATGAGAACAAGCACATGAGCCAACTCCTTTATTATGGTTTCTGATTTCAGGTAATGCAATGTATAAACG
>DATMYQ010000004.1:0-12141 GCA_035560935.1 Patescibacteria group bacterium
GTTTTCAGCGCGGCAGCCGGTCCAGAGCCAATAACAGTGCGTAGAGCAAAGCCGCCGGCCGGGGCGGACATCCTGGCACGTAAATATCCACTGGCACCACGGCGTCAGCGCCGCCGCGAATGGCATAGCTTTCTCCGTAGGTTTTGCCGGTAGCGGCGCAAGCCCCCACGGCCATTACCAATTTAGGCGCCGGCACAGCCTCATAGGTCATCATCAGCGCCTGCGTCAGGTTCCGGGTCACGACGCCCGTTACCATCAGCATATCCGCGTGCCGCGGCGAAGCAACGAAATCGATGCCGTACTGCTGCAGGTCATAAAAGGGATTGCTCAGGGCATTCATTTCAAAGTCACAGGCATTGCAGGAGCCCGCATCCACATGCCGGATTTGCAGGGAGCGCCGCAGCAACTTGCGAGTCCTGCGGAGCAGCGCCGTTCCCAATTCTTCCTGTAGAGAATCCCCTAAAGCCGCCAGTTTATATTCGTTGGTATGACGCAGTTGATGGCGTTCGCAGACCTCGACGCAGCGTCCGCAAAACAAGCAGGCCCGCGTATCCAACGCGATATCGCCATTCTGTTTTTGAATGGCGTTTACCGGGCAAGCCTCCACACATTGCCGGCAGTCCCGGCAGCCCTGACGTTCCACCTCCAGGCGTCCCCGGAAACGCTCCGGCGTGGCAGCGCCGTCAAAAGCCTCCGTAACCACACCGACATCAAAAATCTTTTGTAACAATTTTAGCATTTTTTGTCCCCCTTACCGGTCCAAACAGGCGTAGCACAATTCAAAACTTTTATTGATCAGCGGAAAATCCGGGATGATATTGCCGGGAACGGTGGTCGGCACCGCCATCCAGTTGGGATAGGAAGCCGAACGCACAAACAGCCGGAAAATCCGGTTATGCTCGTCGCTCATCACCCAGTGGCAGTTGGCGCCCCGCGGCGATTCCGTCAGCGAGAAGGCAAAGGTATGCGGCTTCGCCGGCGGCAGTGATACGCGCAGCGGTCCGTCCGGCAATCGTCCCAGTACCTGCCGGATAAGTTTTACCGACTGCTTCACTTCTTCCACCCGCACCCACAGCCGTGCGGCCACATCGCCGTTTTTCTCCGTGGGCACGCTAAAGTCCAATTCCGAATAGACCGCATAAGGCGTATCCCGCCGCACATCCCGGTCGATGCCGGAAGCCCGGGCGGCGACGCCCACCACCGCCAAATCCAAAGCCACGTCCGGCGTCAGCACACCGGTGGTATTTACCCGGTCCAGGAAGGCGTCATTATCTTTCAGCAGGGCGGCCAATTCCATAAAGTCCCGGTCCAAAGCATTCAGCACTTTCTCCGCTTCCGCTGTTAAATCCGGGGTTATATCCTGCCGCACCCCGCCGGGAACAATCATGCCGCGCAAAAAGCGGTTGCCGGTCAGCCTTTCATTCAGGCGCATCAAAACTTCTTTCAGACGGGCCCCATTGCTGATCCCTACGGAAAATCCCATGCCGGCGCATAGATTGCCGATGTCGCCCACATGATTGTACAAACGTTCCATTTCCGCGGTTAACACCCGCAGATAGCGGGCCCGCAGCGGAACCTCCGCTTGCGTCAGATTTTCCACGGCCTGCGAATAGGAAAGCGCATGGGACACCGTGCAAGCGCCGCAGATCCGCTCTACCCGGTACAAGGCTTCGTCAAACGACAGCCCTTCCACCGACTTTTCAATACCCCGGTGGGTAAAAAACAGCTTGGCTTCCAGGTTGATCACATTCTCGCCCGCCTGGCTGAAACGAAAATGCCCCGGTTCGATGATCCCGGCATGGATCGGGCCTACGGGAACTTCAAAAACCCCATGCCCCGCCACCGCCGGAATCGGATATTCCGAGCCTTCCTGAGCGGTTTCCAGAACCGCCGGCAAAAAATCTTTGCGCAGCGGGTATACGCCCCGCGGCCAGTTTTCATGCAGCACCAGCGGACGCAAATCCGGATGCCCCACCGGCACCAGACCAAACAAATCGTGGATTTCCCTTTCATACCAGGCCGCCGCGGAAATCACCGGGGTCAGTGAGGGGAAATCCGGTTCCGCCACCGGCGGCAGCGAGGCCCGGACCACCTGATACTTCAGCGAGGATTTGCAATGAAACAGGCAATAAATGGCATAATCGCCCCGAATGCCCCGTTCATCGTTGGCAAACATGGCTACCAGCGGATTCTTGCCGTTATGATAGGCAACATTGGCGGCAGCCCGCAACGCCGCCGCCGGAACTTCCTGAATGTCAAACATATTCTAACCTCCCGTTACAATGGCCGCTGCCTGTATCAGCATACTGTTGAACCAGGGCGGCAAATACAAGCCCGCCACAACAATTCCGGCGAGGGAAAGAAACAGCGCCGTCCGCGCCGGCCATCCGATCCGGACTTCGCCCGGCCCATGATGCGGCACACTGCCGAACCCGATTTTCATTAAATAATACACCATGCCGCCAAAGACCGCCGTGAGCAAAATCAGCAGCACGCTCCCCAACATCAGGTGATTGCTTTCAAAAGCCGACCAGGCAATCATAAACTTGCTGACAAACACGTTGAACGGAGGAACGCCGGTGATCGCCAGAATTCCGATAATAAACAGCGTCCCCACCAGCGGCATGGCGCTAACCAGTCCCCGGATCCGCAAAATATGCTTCGTCCGGTATTCCTGCGTAATAATACCGGCCAAATAAAACAGCATTGATTTCGCCAGCGCGTGGTTTACAATATGCAGCAGCGCTCCATATACCGCCAGCGGCGTGCCGATTCCGATCCCGAAGGTAATCAGTCCCATATGCTCCACGCTGGAATAAGCCAGCAGCCGTTTCACATCATGCTGCACCAAAATGAACGGAATCGCGATGATGATGGAAAACAAACCAAAGGCAATCAGCAGGGTGCTGGAAAACTCGCCTCCCAGCGCCCCGTTCACCACAATCACATTGCGCAATATGGCATATAGCGCGCAGCTGAGCAGCGCACCCGAAAGCAGGGCGCTCACTGGCGACGGAGCCTGGCTGTGAGCATCCGGCAGCCAGGTGTGCATCGGCGCCAGACCCGCTTTGGTTCCATAACCGATCAAAATAAAAATTAAGGCCAGTTTCACCATATTCGGATCCAGACTGCCGCTCAGTTCCCGTAGCTGCAGCCAGCTCAGGGCGGTCCCGCCGGCCGGCATCGCATTCACCTGGGCGTAATACAGCAGAATGGTGCCCAGCAAAGCCATACAAATCCCCACCGTGCAAACCATAACGTATTTCCAGGCGGCTTCCAGCGCCGCCCGGTTGAAATAGAACGCCACCAGCAGCGCCGAAGCCAGCGTGGTCGCTTCCACCGCCACCCAGATCAGTCCTAAATTTTCCACGATCAATACGCCAATCATCGTGCTGATGAAAAGCTGCAGCAGCCCATAGTAGCGGGGCAGCATCTTCGGGCTGATATTTCCGTGTTCCAGTTCTTTCTTCATATAAGAAGCCGAGAACAGCGTCGCCGTAAAGGACAGCAGCAGCACCGTCAACAACAGAACGCCGCTCAGTTCATCCACATACAGCATGCCCTCATGGATCACGCCGCCGGTGATTAACTGCTGCAGCACCGCCGCCAAGAAGCCGCAGGTCAGGATATTTCCGAACACATTGAACCGATGGATTCGCAGCGGCTTTTTTTGCGTCAGTGTCACCGCGCCGGTCAGCAACGGCATCAGCAGCGCTCCAAGCAATATTTCCCCCATAACACAATCATCCCTTTAATTTTTTTAGCAATCCCGTATCCGTGGTCAAAAACGAGCGTTTCAGACGGTAGGTCAGGATAACCAAAACCACCACCGCCACCAGAACGTCAAGGAAGATACCAAATTCAATAATCAACGGCAAACCTTTTGTTACCGATAAACCCAGCAGGTAAAGGCCATTTTCCATGGTAATCAGTCCGACGATCTGCATCACGGCCTGCCGCCGGGTCATAATCAGCATCAGCCCAATCAGCACCAAAGCCACCGAGGCCGCCAACGCATCCCGGCTCACCACTCCCGGCAGCGCTTTGTCAATCATCCCGTAGGACAATACAATCAGCATCCCCGCCGCCAGCGCCGAATAGTTGGGATTCAGAATCGGCCGGGTCTCCCTTTCCTTCTTGAGAAAGCCGACAATACGCAGCAGCGCGTAAGGAATCAGGCCCACCTTGATCACCGCCGTCATCACCGCCGCCACATACATGTGCAGCTCACCGGTTTCAAAACCGATAATGCCGCAGGCCAGCGCGATAATCACCGACTGCACAAACAGGATGTTTACCGCATTTTTCAGTTCCGTAACTCGGGTCAGCATCCAGGTCGACCCCAGCAATAATATCGTTAACGCATTCATGCGTTCCTTCCTCCTCCCCTCATTGCGCCACCAAGGCCAGCAAGGACAACAGTCCGCCCACCGCCATAAATCCAGGCACCCGGAACAAGCGCATCTTGTTGGTGCTGGTCTCCACGCAGCCCAGCAAGACCGCTACCCCCAGCGTTTTCACCCCAATCGCCACCAAATTCATCGGTGCAGCCGTGACCGGCCAAGGCAGGAAAAACAGCACAAACAATAAAATCATCACCGTTTGCTTCACCGAAGAAGCCCAAAAGATCAAGCCCAGATGCCGTCCCGAGTATTCCAGTACCATTCCTTCGTGGATCATCGTTAATTCCAAATGGGTATCCGGATTGTCCACCGGAATCCGTCCGGTTTCCGCCAGCAGCACCATCAAAAACGCGATGGCGGCGAATACATAGGGCAGCGAAAATGGTGTTCCCGCCGCCGTAGCCGCCATTAATGCCAGCCCCGATCCCGAAGCCCGCAGCGCCACGGTTAATAAGGTCAGTATGATTACCGGTTCCACCAGCATTGCGATAAACATTTCCCGCGAACCGCCCATACCGCCGAAAGAACTGCCGGCGTCCAGAGAAGCCAGCGCCAAAAAGAAGCGGCCGGCCGCCAACAAATAAAGCAGTACAAATAAATCGCCGATCCCATACTTTTCACCGGCGGCGGATACCAGCACCGGAATCAACGCCGCCGCCGCCAGCACGGTCCCCAGATAAATCATCGGGGCAGCGAAAAAAATCCAGGAAACAGTGGGTGAAATCACGCTGTCTTTACGCAATAATTTGAACAGATCAAAATATACCTGAAAAACACCGGGGCCCCGGCGATTTTGCAGACGGGCCTTCGTCACTTTCACCACACCGGAAACCAGCGGCGCCAACAGAAGCAATAAAAAGCTCTGAGTAATGCCGTTAATCAATTCCACCATTTTTCCACCACCTTTCTTTAAGAATTCCAGATCAGTACCAGCACCGTAATCGCCATAATATAGCCAATATACAGTTGTACACTGCCCGACTGAATCTTTTTCACATAGCGGGCCAGCAGCAGCATCGCCGAATTAATCGGCTGATACGCCCGGCCAAAAATATCGGTAATTCCCACTTCATAAGAAAGACTCCGGCCAAAATACGCGCTGGCCCGGTTGCCTTCATTGACCAGCAGCGAACGGTGCGGACGCAACACGGCGCGAAACGCCATCCGGACCGGTTTGGAAAAACCCGTCCCGGTATATTCCATGCGGGCGTTGGGCACAATGCCGCAGGTCCAGGTCTCGCCAAAAACGATCCCCGGCTTGCCGCAAATCCGGTACAGCAGCAAGCCGGCGGCGATTCCAATTCCCATCAGCAGCAAAACCACCGGCATGCTCAACTGGGAATTATTCACCGCGGCGTTTTGCGTCACCGCGATCTGATACCAGCCGGTGCTCAGCACATGCACATTCAGACCCCTGAAACCGCCCAGCGTCTCTTTCAATATCTCCAGCATAATCTGCGGCGCAATTCCCAGCGTCAGACACGCTACGGACAATAATCCCATCGGCAGCAGCATCAGCTTCGAAACTTCCCGCGCCTGCTGGGCATGCTCGCTCCGGTGCTTGGCCAGAAAGGACACGCCAAAAACCTTGACAAAGCAGCAGGCCACCAACGCGCCGGTCAACCCCAGCACCGCAATCAACAGCGCTGCCGCCACTTTGGCGCTAAGACCACTCACCGCCTGCGGCAAAACCAGCAGCGACTGGAACAGCAGCCATTCGCTGACAAACCCGTTAAAGGGGGGCAGCGCCGAAATGGCCAGTACGCCGCATAAAAACCAGAACGCCGTATACGGCATTTTTTTTATCAAACCGCCCAAGTGCTCAATATCTCGGATATGAGCGGCCTGAACCACAGCGCCGGCGCCCATGAACAATAACGATTTGAATAACGCGTGGTTAAACGCATGGTAAAAAGCCGCCGCCCAGGCCAGCGCCGCCAGCCCAGGCTGCCCTTTACTGGTGAGCAGCACCGCGGCTCCGATCCCCATCAGAATCAGACTGATATTTTCCACGCTGCTATACGCCAACAGCCGCTTCATATCGTTCTCCATCAGCGCGTACAATACGCCCAGCAGCGCCGAAATCGCGGCGCAGCCCAGAATCAAACCGCCCCACCAGGCCGGTCCGTTCCCCAGAAAATCCAGTAAAAACCGGCTAAGCCCGTAAACTGCGGTTTTAATCATTACTCCCGACATCAGGGCTGATACGTGGCTGGGCGCCGCCGGATGCGCTTTCGGCAACCAAACATGCAGCGGAACCATCCCGGCTTTTACGCCAAAACCCAGCAGCACGCAAACAAAAATGATATTCCGGGTCGCCGCGTCCAACCCCTGACCCAGCAGGGCAAAGTCCATGTTACCCGCCGCCCGGGCCAGCAAAAAGAACGCAATGAATAAAAACGCCGTGCCCACATGGGTCATCACAATATAGATAAACGCCGCACGATTGATTTCGTGCTTCTCATATTCATGATTCACCAATAAAAAAGAAACCACCGCCATAAGCTCCCAGGCGATAATAAAGGCGGCCACATGCCGCGCCGCCAAAACCAAAATCATCGACAGCAAAAACAAATTGTAGAATCCCGCCATCGCCGGAAAACGCTTATGAAAGTACTCCGTACTGTAGCCAATGGCGAATATGCTGACCATACAACCCACCGCGCCAACCAGCAACAAAAAAAAGGCAGACAGTGGATCCATTCCGACAGTCAACGTCCCAAACGGCAGCAGCAACGGCAACTGCACCACAAACTTACCCTGCAGTAAAACAGTAATTGCACACAGTACCGCCGCTCCGCATCCTAATGCCGCCAGTCCGTGTGCAATCCAATTTAGAACCTTATCATTTTTTCGGATGAATAAAGGGGCTACCGCACCCATAATTAAAAATACCAACATGACCCAAAACGAATTCTCTGCCACCATCCCAAACGCCACCTTCACTGGATTCAATATTGGGAGCGCCTTTATTTATTGTTAACCTTAGAAAGCTAGGACGTCCCATATTTTATTATGTTAGCACAACTCTCCCTTCCTGAGTATCCCTTTGAGCAAATTTGGGCATAATTTTACAAAATTGATTTCATTAGTGTTCAATAGACAAGCACTGATAAATATGCATCAATGAAATTAAAGAAACCGTTTGGAGTTTTTGATTTCAAAACTGCTGCCCAAACCTGCTTGGCCTCATTTTATTATTTAGCCAAACGGGATAAAAAGCCTCCACCCCTCTCACCAGTTCATCACCATTTACAGAATTTGGTTCGCTACCGCGCTTAATTGTTCCAGCGTGCGGCATTCGAAAATCTGCCGACAAAACGGAGCGTATTCCCGCATCAGGCAATCCCCCTGCCACCACTCCGGCTCCGGTAGCGGATTCAGCCAGTACACCGCCTTGGCCCGGTCGGCAATTTTCGCCAGTTCTTCCGGTTCCCCTTTGCGCCAGTTATTTTTTGCATCCCCTAAAATAATCACCTTGGTCCGCGAAGTAATCGCCAGCAGCTCATGACGGGCCATTTGCTCAAATACCAAATCATAGCGGGACAAGCCCGAGCGGGAAAAGCGCTCCCGCATATGCCGTGCTTCTAAAAGCTCGCTGACATTCTGGCTGCGGAACCATTCGGTCACTTCCACCGCCTGATCCACAAAAACGAACGAGCGAACTGTGGAATAGCGCTTCTGGGCCGCCTGCACCAACTGCAGCATAAAACGGCTGAACCGCTCCACGGAATTCGACACGTCGCACAGCAACAACAGATCCACTTTGCTTTTCACCCGGTCCTGATAACGCAAGCGTATCGGACACCCGCCCGTGCGCAGCACTTCCTGAAACGTCCGCCGCAGCGCCACCTGCCCCCGCCGCGCCCGCCTCATCCGGATACCCGGCCGTTCCGCCAGCTTGCGCGCCAATTTGACAATTTCCTGTTCCACCGCCACAATTTCACCGCTGGTTAAATGGGAAAACTGGCGCTGGCGGATATTGGCGTCGGCCACCAAAGCCTGCATCGCTTCCCGGCCGAATTTTCTCACCGACAATTTCTCCAGCTCCTGCTGTATCAGTTGTTGCAGCAAGCGAAACCGTTCCTGCCACTTTAAATAATCCGCCTCGCTCATTTTACCGGTATCGTACCGCCGCTCAATCCGATTTACCGCTTCAAACCAGCGCCGCTGCACCTGTGTCTCGTGTAATCTCACCGCCACTTCCCGCGGCGTCGGACTCTCCATAGTTACTCCGGCGACGAAAGCCCGCGCCAGTTCTTCCAATAAAGCATGCGGCGCTTTCAACTGTTCCAGCAATTCCCCCGCGTCACCGCCGGCGCCGGCGCCGCCCCGGCCACTGCCGTCCGCCGTACTCCCGGGAATGATCACGTTCGTCCCTGCCGCCCTCGCCTCCGCAGCGGCCGGTGGCAACAATTCAAAATACAACGCAAACAACCGTTCAAAAATTGGCCGCTCCCAGCTGCTTTTCACCAGAGTCGTTTGCAATACCGATTTTAATAATTTCGGGGAAAAACCCACTAATTCCAGCGCTTTCAGAGAATCCTCCGCTTCCATGGTGGTGGCCGGAACGCCGGCTTCTCTGAGAACCCGGACAAAATCAATGACGATCTCTTTCATGCTGCCTTACCCGTCTTCCCGCAGTAAAAACGGTAACTTTTCCAGCACCAGATCCCGATCCCGGGTATGCTTTAACAATGCCGAGAGCGTGCCTCGCACCACTTCCGTGTTGATCACCCCGCCGGAAACCAGTTGCATGGCTGCGACCCAGTCCACGCTTTCCGTGATGCTGGGCGGTTTTTTCACTGCCTGCTTCCGGACCGTTTGGACAAAACCAATCAGCCGTTCCAGGAAACGCCGCTCAATATCCGGCACATGCAGTTCCACAATATTCAGTTCCCGCTCCCAATCTGGATAATCGATATGAAAATGCAGACAGCGGCGACGCAGTGCGTCCCCCAATTCGCGGGTGCTGTTACTGGTTAACACCACATAAGGCCGGTTCAGTGCCTTAATCGTCCCCAGTTCAGGAATAGTCACCTGCCAGTCGGACAACGCTTCCAGCAAAAAGCTTTCAAATTCCGGGTCGCTCTTGTCCACTTCGTCAATGAGCAGTACCACCGGCTCCGCGCTGGTCAGCGCCGTAAGCAGCGGCCGCTTCAGCAAAAAGTCGTAGCTGAAAATCTGCTCCCGGCCCATCTCCCAGCCCTGGGTAGCCAACGCTTCTATCTGTATGTACAGCAACTGCTTCTGATAATTCCATTCGTACAGCGCCTTGCTCTCATCCAAACCTTCATAGCATTGGAGACGAACCAGCTTGCAGCCGTGCATCCGGCTCCAGGCTTTGGCCAGCTCCGTCTTGCCGACACCGGCCGGTCCTTCCAATAATAGCGGCTTGCCGAGTTTTTCCGCCAGATACAAGGTCATCACCAAAGCCTCATCGGCCAAATAACCGTTTTCTGCCAATTTCCGGCGTAAGGTTTCGTTCCAATTTTCCTCAGACTGATTGATTGTTGACTCCATGCAAAAATCACCCCGACATTTTTTCTTATCTTCAATACCGATCTTGCTTTACTTTATCGGCGCGCCGTCTTTATACACCTGCACCACATCCGCCATGCAAGCCATATTCCTCTCCGGATCGCCATTCACAATCAAAAAATCCGCCCGTTTACCCGGTAACAGCCGTCCGACGGTTTCCGCCACACCCATTGCATCCGCCGCCCGTCCCGTGGCGGCAAAAATCACAGCCGCTGCGTTAAACCCGCTTTCCCGCAGCAAGACCATTTCCCGCCAGAGATCGCCATGTTCCACGCCCAAAGCGCCGGCATCCGTACCCGCCACAATTTTTGCGCCTTTTTGCCAGGCTCTAAACACCATTTTCCGGTGTTGCTCCAGCACTTCGTCAATACCCGCCGGCGGCAGCGTGGCGCATTGATGCGCACGGCTATAGTCCAGCATCCGTTCAAAAGGAACCAGCGTCGGCACCCAAAACACCGGACTTTCCGCTATCGCATCCGCCGTCGCCTCATCCAGTAGCGCACCGTGCTCCAGTGTGGTGACGCCGCATTCCAGCGCCTGTTTAACCCCGTCGCAGCCATTGGCGTGCGCCGACACCGGCCGGCCGCTTCGCCGGGCCGCTGCCGACACCGCCTGGTTTTCCAGCAGGCTAAGTTCGACGCCGCCGGCATCTTGGCTGCGAAAATCCACGCAACCGGTGACCATGATCTTTATCCACTCGGCTCCGGTTTTCACCTGCTCCCGGACGGCTTTCACCATTTCTTCCGCACCGTCCGCCTCCCGCCCGCCGGCGTAATGAAAGTGCCCGCCCGTAACGGAGATCGCCCGATTGCTGCTGATCACCCGGGGACCCTGCAGGATTTTCCGGCTCAGCGATTTCTTCAATACGCTGCTGACGCCGTGAGGGCCGCCTAAATCCCGGACTGTGGTCACCCCTTTTTGCAGCGTCATTTCCAGATTCTTCACGCTGCGCACCAACGTCAGTTCCTTTTCCTCCCGCCAGCGGGCCGTCCTGACCTTCAAATCAGAAATCCCTTCCAGAAACAGGTGCACATGAGCGTCCAGCAAGCCTGGTAGCAGAGTATACTCCGAGTAGTCAACCAAGCGGGCTTGCTCCTCGGCGGAAAAATCATCCATTTTGCCGATGGCCGCAATTTTTCCGTTTTCTATCTTAATGCATTCATTGTTCCTAAATTCGCCGCCTGTTCCATCGTTCCATTTACCGGTCTTCAGTAACACGATTTACCTCCTTCTGGAAACTAGCCGTATAAAATTGAAACGGTTGCCGCGCTCGCAATAACCGTTTGTGAAATCAAGTATTAAGTTCTACATCTATTTCACTTTTCCCCCTATTCCGGTAAAAAATCTCCAGCCACCGCTCGTTTTTTCGTTGAAATTTTTATTTACCTGACTATTGACACCAATACTGCGTTTAATATATAATCATTTATGTCGGTGAGACAAACCGACAGCCAAAACGAATATGGGGGTATAGCTCAGCTGGGAGAGCGCTTGAATGGCATTCAAGAGGTCAGCGGTTCGATCCCGCTTATCTCCACCAAAAAAATCAAGGGTCTACGGGTTTTCCGTAGGCCCTTTTGCTTTGGTTTACAGCAACCGTACAGCATATATTTACTTACTTTCTATGGAAAAACATCTTACCTCCTATAGAATTTTTTCCATACAAACGGACCCTTTCATTCCTTTATATTGCCCATAATTTTCTATGACGGAATAACCAATCTGCCGGTATAATCCATTGGCCGCTGCCAAATGGACGCCGGTTTCCAATATCAGTTTTCGATAACCTTTTTCAATGGCTTTTTCTTCCAACCGACTCATCAGCTGTTTCGAAATTCCTTTTCCCTGGTATTCTTTTTTGATAAAAACCCGTTTTACCTCTGCGATCCCTGTGTCATAGAGCTTGAAACTGGCACAGCCGATAGGTTCCTTCTCTTTATACACCACGATGACATCGTGGATATCGTTTAGCGTGTTATATTGAATATACTGTGAGCGGTTTTTCTCTCCTCCCGCGCTTTCGTTGAGAGAGTCATCCAGCAGGTCGCATAGGGCAACGAAGTCTTGATCGGAACCATCCGTATAAACAAAATCCATGGTTATCCCCCTTTTAACATTATGAAACAAATTATCACATCGCTACGTTCACGTCAATAACTATGAGTCAAAAGGTTCTTATACGCGTCTTCGTTATAAC
>DATMYQ010000005.1:0-10002 GCA_035560935.1 Patescibacteria group bacterium
ATTATGATGTGCAATAATGGAAAAATACGGACGTAACAAAACAAACAACCGGCAGCATAAGTCCGGTTGTTTGTTTTGTTGTGATTTTTCTTTAAAATTTTGCGGTTTCTATCGGTCGGATACGGGCTGTTTGGCATCCTGACGGTATTGCAGCGGTGATACGCCATTTTTTCCTTTGAAGCAGGTGGCGAAATAAGAGGCGTCGCTGAATCCGGCCCGCCCGGCGATTTCGCTGATAGAATCGCTGGTGGTCAGCAGCAGGTCGGCGGCGTATTGCAGGCGCTGTTCCTGAATATAGGCGGTCAGGGACTGGCCGGTTTGCTGTTTGAATGTACGGCTGAGATGGGAAGGACTGAGGAAAACCGTCTGGGCAATTTCCTTTAGCGGCAACGGTTGCGCCAGGTTTTCGGACACATATTCGGCCACTGCTGTGATGAGCGGGGAAATTTCGATTGGATTCGGGGCTGGTGCCGCCGGTGGTGGGGGAACAGTTTCGGCGGTTTTACGGATCAGTGCGGCCAGGTCGGCGGGTTTCAGCGGCTTGAGCAGATAGTCTGCCACCCCGGTGCGAAAGGCCGTACGAACATAGTCAAATTCGTGGTGGGCCGAGAGAATGACAATGTTGGCCCGGGTGTTGGCCGCCAGAATCATTTCCGCAGCCCGGAGACCGTCCGTGCCGGGCATGCGGATATCCAGCAGAATCAGGTCAGGCCGGGTCTCGCCGGCGATCCGGATCGCGTCGGTGCCGTTATCGGTTTGCAGCAAGGCTGCTACCGGCAAATTTTCCCGCATAATGACCGCCTCGATAAAGGCCCGGACAGTGATCTCGTCATCGGCCACCAATACTTTAATGCCGGTCACTTTCGTCACCTCGCAGCGGGAAAGCCAACCGGACAGTGGTGCCCTGGCCGGGCTGACTTTCAATTTGAAAATGAAACTGGTCGTTAAAATAATACTGCAGGCGGCTGCGAATACTGCTCAAACCGATGCCGCCGGATTTGGGGCCGTCGGCCTGCGGGTCAAAGCCGAGACCATTGTCGCTGATGTTGCAGCAGAGCTGATCAGCACGGCGGGTAATAGTCAGCGTGATGACTCCGGTGCGGACGTTCATCTCAAAACCGTGAACGATGGCATTTTCCACTAGCGGCTGCAGCAGCATACAAGGGATCCGGGCCTGTTCCAAACCCGGTTCGAGAAAAATTTCCACCTGTAGCCTTTCACCAAAGCGGGCTTGCTGGATGTGTAAATAGTTTTTCAGCATGGTGATTTCTTCGGTCAATGGGATCAGCTCTTCCGGTTTGCGCAGGGTAATGCGCAGCAGGTCCGAAAGGTTCCAGACCAGCCCGGCCGCTTTTTCCGCGCCTTCAATGTAGGCCATTTGGGCAATAGTGTTGAGCGTGTTAAATAAAAAATGCGGATTGATCTGGGATTGCAACAGTTTTAAATCCGCTTCCTGCAGTGCTTTTTCCAGCTTGGCGGTGGCCATTTGCTCCTGAATTAAGGATAAACGGCTTTGATCCAGTTCTTTGCGGCGCAGGGCGGTGGCAGTCATTTCAGCAATGCAGTTGGCAATGGCGAACGTTGCTTCGGCGGCGGCATAAAGGCGACTCTTGGGCTCGGTGCGGATGGCGGCCAGCGCCTGTAACAACTGGGGAACCGGCGGCAGCGGGTAGCGGGCGGCCATTTCCTGCAGCATCGCTGCATGTTTTTCCAGATCCGGTTTGTTGAGAAAAATCTCCCCGCATTTCACATAGCCTTTGACGGCGCCGTTGCTTAATATGGGGATAATGATGCTGGCGATATCGCCGCAACAGCGGAATAAATGTGGTTTGTCGGCCGAACCGATGTCCCGGAGCGCGTGCCGGATACAAAGACGACAGTGTTCGCCCTGGCTGGCGTGATTTAACTGGCGGCAATAATCCGGATAATTATCCGTGGTGACAATGAAATCACCGGCGGTATCGACAATGACCAGGCTGAGACCCAGTGCACCGGACAACTTATTCAGCAACCCCCGCAGAACATTGAGGTCGAGAAAAGAACGAATATCATCGGCGGATTCCGGTGTTTCCGGCGCCGCCGGCTGCGAAAGCAACTGCTGGAATTTGGAGGGGGTGTATACGATGATCAGCTTGAGCTCTTCGTCGGAGTTGTTGATCATGGAGTGGCGTGTATAGGGTGATATGTGCTGGATATGTCCCGGCTTGATGACGGAGGTTTGGCCGTCGATCATTTGCTGCCCCTGGCCGGAAACCACGTAAATAACCTGCTCGTCGCCAGCATGGAGATGGTCTGTTTGGGTGGTATTCGGGTAAAAAGTGACCAGTCCGACGCTTAACCGTTCCATATCCAGATTGCCTGGTTCTACAAACCAGAGGATGGAACCCCATTCAAAAAACTGTGTTTTTTCCAGTTGACCAATCTCTGTCATCACCGGGGCCTCCTCCGCCAATTTTGTTGTATCTACCCATAGGTATTAAATCTTGGCGGCGCAATTCCTGCTGCCGTTACGGGAATTTTTACATAAATCCAGGGAACGGGGGACAGAGCAATACTGATTTTGCGGTGTGATATAACCATTGATTGTATTTTTGCATTATTAAAAACACATCGCAAATATGCGGGTAACGGGAAGGGAAAAAAGAAGTTAGTGATGAATAAATAACTATTCCAAGAAAAACATTCCTTGTAAAAACAAAAAACGGAGAGCTTAGACCACAGATAAAAGAGGAAATAAGACATGACATCTGTTTATGTGGACATCGAAAATATCAGCCGGAATTTTTCGGGTAGAACCGTATTGCACAATATTAACGGCCAGGCCAGCCCGGGCGAGTGCCTGGTGTTGACCGGCCGCAACGGGGCGGGTAAATCAACCTTGCTGAAAATCGTGGCCGGTCTTCTGCGGCCGGATGCGGGTATGATCCGTTTCCGCCGGGGAGAACGGGAACTGGACGTGGAGGAACGGCGACGGTGCATTGGCATGGTATCGCCAGAAGTGGTCTGGTACAAAAACCTCAGCGGCCGGGAGAATCTGCGGTTCGTCGCCCGCTTGCGGGGGCGAAAGGATGCGGCGCGGGAACTGAATACATATTTGTCGCGGGTAGGCTTGGGTACGGATAGTGACCGGCGGGTGGGGGAATATTCCACCGGTATGGTACAGCGGTTGCGGTTTGCCGCACTGTTGTTATTGCAGGCGCCGGTCTGGCTGCTGGATGAACCGTCGGCCAATCTGGACCTGGTTGGAAAAGCGATGGTGGAAGGCTTGGTGGACGGCTCGCCGGCAGGACCGCACCATTTTAATGGCGACCAATGAACCGGGGGAGGCTGCTTATGCCGGACAAGTCATCCATTTGGGATAAACCTCTCTGGACCGTGTTGACGAAAGATCTGACCTGTGAGTTTCGCAGCCGCCAGGCGCTGGGAAGTCTGGGAATGTTTGCGCTGATTACGCTGGCCTGCGTCAGTATGAGTTTGGGTGGTGCGGTGTTGGAGCCGCAATTGGCGGCGGCGTTGTTGTGGGTTGTGCTGTTCTTTGCCGCTATGGCCGGTCTGGCCCGCTCGTTTGTGCAGGAGCAGGAAACGGGAACGCTATTTACACTGCGGTTGTATGCCAGTGCCCCGGCGGTGTTTTTCGGAAAATTAATGTTTAATCTGGTATTGTTAATGGGCCTTACGGCGATGATTTTACCGTTGTTCGTGATTTTACTGAATGTGGATGTGTTATTGCCTGAAGTATTGCTGCTTACCGTATTGCTGGGTAATCTGGGCATCGGTACGGTGTCGACGCTGACGGCGGCGATGCTGACCCGGGCTCAGGGGAAAGGGGCGTTATTTACGGTGCTGACCTTTCCGGTGCTGCTGCCCCAGTTCCTCAGCGCGGTCAGTGTGACAACACAGGCGCTGAACGGAGCGTTTACCGGTTATCGGGAACTGTTGTTCATGGCGGGCTACGACGGTTTGATGCTGGCGGCGGCGATGCTTCTATTTGATATTCTCTGGCAGGATTGATCCGGGAGGAGGAAACAAATGAAGGTTGTTTTGGCGCTTTGGATGGCGGCGGTTGCTTATGGTGTGTTTTTTCTGGTACCGCCGGCGGAAGGATTGGGATATTTGGTCCGGATTGCTTTTTTTCATATTCCGGTGGCCTGGGTGTCGGTGTTGGCGTTTTTTCAGTCAGCGCTGGAGGCGTTCCGCTATTTGCGCACAAGGGAACCGAGGCATGACTGGCGCAGCTCGGCAGCGGCGGCTCTGGGATTGGGATTTTGCCTGTTGGCTACCGGCAGCGGTGCGGTCTTTGCCAAACTGACCTGGGGCGCTTATTGGAACTGGGATCCCCGGCAGACCACCATTTTTGTCCTGCTGTTGATCTATGGCGCCTATCTGGCGTTGCGGGCTTCGTTGGAAGAAGCGGAATTGCGGGCCCGGATTTCGGCGGTGTATGCGCTATTATCGTTTTTAACGGTGCCGTTCTTGGTGTTTGTTTTACCGCGATTTTACTACTCGCTGCACCCGGAACCGCTGCTGAACAGCACGGGGCGTTTGCAAATGGAGCCGGGAATGCTGGTGGTGCTGCTGGCGGCTGTTGGCGGCGTCACGGCGATCTACTGGCAGCTTTGGCGCTGGCAGGTTGGTCGCCAGGAAAGACAGTATGAAATGCCGTTGCGGGAAGGAGTGAATCGATGAAACGGCGTCGTTGGATCGCTATCGCGGCGATGGCGTTTTTGACCCTGTTTTGTCTATTGACCTTTCGCGACTCGCTTACCCCGTATGTGACCTTTGCCCAGGCCCGGAGCATGAATGGCAGCGTCCAGGTAAGAGGCACGCTGGTGCCGGGTACACTGGCAGCGGCAAATATGTATGCATATTATGCAGATAAATCCACCAACTTTGTTCAAGGCTGGCAGCACCCGGACTTTAAAGCGCTGATCTTGAAGAGCGGGCATCCGGATTTTGATTGGAGGATTCTGAAAATTTTTCACGAAATTAGTGAGTAACAACCAAATTGAATATGAGGAGGGCGAACCATGGCAATGTTTTGTTTCCAATGCGAACAGACAGCGGGCGGCAAAGGATGTACAAAAATCGGTGTATGCGGCAAGCAGCCCGAGGTAGCAAACGGCCTGGATGAACTAACCTGCTCGTTAATTGGTTTGGCGCGGGCGTTAAAAGGAAAATCTCCCGGCAAGAAAGCGGATGCATTAATGCGTCAGGGACTGTTTACGGCGGTTACTAATGTTTGTTTTGATGTGAAACGAATTCAGGCGCTGATCACAGAAGTTCATGCGGAAAAAAATAAACTGGACGCGGCTGCGGCGGACTTCCCCACCAGTGAACTTTGGAGCGGTGATCCCGACGTAGTGTCACTGCGTTCGACTCTGCTGCTGGGAATGCGCGGAATGGCGGCTTATGCCGAACACGCCGCGGTGCTGGGTAAGGCAAGTGAGGAAGTTTCCGGCTGGTTTTATAAAGGGATGGCGGCGCTGGGTGAGAACCATTCTGCCGATGACTGGCTGGGGCTCATTATGGAATTCGGCAAAGTTAATCTGGCCTGCATGGCGCTGCTGGATGAAGCGAACACAGCGGCCTACGGGCAGCCAACACCGACCAAAGTATCGAAGATTGTAGAAAAAGGACCCTTTATCATTATTACCGGGCACGACTTGCTGGATCTGAAGCAACTGCTGGAGCAGACGGACGGTAAGGGCATCAACATCTATACCCATGGTGAGATGCTGCCGGCGCATGGCTATCCCGAGCTGAAAAAACATGCGCACCTCAAGGGGAATTTCGGCACCGCCTGGCAAAATCAACAGAAAGAATTTGACGGTGTGCCGGCACCGATATTGTATACGACCAATTGCCTGATGCTGCCGAAGGCGTCGTACGCCGATCGTATTTTCACCACCTCGGTGGTGGGATTCCCGGAAACAGCCCACATTTCCGAAACAAATCATAAAAAAGACTTTTCGCCGTTGATCGCCAAGGCACTGGAACTGGGTGGCTGGGCGGAAGCGAAAGCGTTTCCGGGCGTGAACGGCGGTACGGAAGTCATGACGGGTTTTGCTCAGGGCACTGTCCTTGGTATTGCGGGAACGGTGATTGATGCGGTTAAATCCGGCGCGATCAAACACTTTTTCCTGGTGGGCGGCTGCGACGGCGCTAAACCGGGCCGGAACTACTACACCGATTTTGTCAAACAGACGCCGAAGGACACGATGGTCTTGACGCTGGCCTGCGGTAAATACCGTTTTAATGATCTGGATATTGGTGAAATTGGCGGTTTGCCGCGGATCCTCGACATGGGGCAATGCAACGATGCCTATTCGGCCATTCAGGTGGCGGTGGCTCTGGCCGATGCGTTTAAATGCGGTGTCAATGAATTGCCGTTGACGCTGGTGCTGTCCTGGTATGAGCAGAAAGCGGTCTGCATTTTACTGACGTTGCTTTCGCTGGGCATCAAAAACATTTATATCGGTCCTTCGTTGCCGGCGTTTTTGTCGCCGAACGTGCTCAATATTCTGGTGTCTAAATTTGATCTGCATCCGATCACGACGCCGGCAGAGGATCTGAAAGCGATTTTGAAATAGTGGTTCCCTAGCGCAGTTTGCGCTTAAGCGTCAGTTGTCGTTGGAACATCCCGGTCATCCTTCGTGATGGATCGATACAAAATGGGTTGCGCCTTGTTGAGGCTGCAACCCATTTTGTATCGATCCGGCTGTCTGTATAAATGAGTTATCGTAACTTTAGAATGATTTCATCAAACTGTTGCTGTAACTGATCAATCCGGGTTTTAAAGGCTGCCTTTTGCGGATTATTGCGGATCAGCGGCAGGTTAATTCTGGCGGCGGCTAGCGATCCGTCGACACAGGTTCTTAATGTCAATAACCCGATTTTTAAATCGCCGGATACTCCCGGCTTTGTTTGCGGCAGGAAAGAAATACCCGGCTCCATTGCTGCGAGACAGGCGGTGGCGATTTTCAAAGGGATTTCGATGGAACGCAGCGCGGCGGTCAGAATTTTATCCCGGCGATAGTCCGCCTCTTCACTCGTTGTTTTAGGCAGTTTGTAGGCGGCCAATAAGCCGCTGTAGGCGACGGCATCCTGTTCGATATAGTGGGAAAGATCAGTGTGCAGGGCGGTCAAGTGTTCTTTAATACGGGTCAAACCGGATGGCGCCTCCCTGTCGGACTGGCTGCAGGCTGAATTTACCGCCATTTCCAACAGGCTGACACCCAGCAGGCCGGATACGGCGATAACGCAGCCGCCGGCTGGCAGCACCGGTTCGTGAGCGGCAACCGCGTTGGCAAAGTCTTTTATGCTTAAATCGATGAGCATCGGATGACCACCTCTCACATTGATATTTTATGAAAGACCATGATATCTATTCTACCTTATGTTGCCGTATTCTGCAGTGATTCGGATCACATTTTTGTAAAAGTTCGTTATTTTTCGGTGGCGTGTGATGTATATCACGGTATTCGCCCGGGGCAGGAAGTATAATCAATCATTAACGGTGCTGGTGTTGATGTAGATAAAGAAATGAACAGTCAGTAACTATTTCATAAAAAAGAGGTGGGTCATGAAAGTAGCAATATTGGTTCGGGAAGAGACTTTGCAGCGGTGTACCGGTAAAGGTTGTCTGGCGGCATTTTTTCAAAAAAAGGATGCTTTTGCGCGCTACGAGGCGGAAGCAGATTTGGAACTGGCGGCATTTACGCATGCAGGTGGTGACCTAGCGCACAAAATTGAAATGCTGCGCAGTAATGGCGTTGATGTTGTCCATTTGTCTTCCTGCCTGCGCAGCAGAGCCGCGAACTATGAAGAACTGGTAAATTTTCTGGGACAGCATTTTGACGTTGTGGGTTATACGCATGGCGGGGAAAATGGCAAGGAGCAACAAACCGTCAACATGATAAAAGGTCTTTGTGTGTCCGATCATCCAAATGAAAAATGAGAGGGGCGCCAGCGCCATATCGTGTCTGCGAAAAAAACGGCTGACCTGGTACCACGTCCGATGATAGCGTTCCGACAGTGATCATTACATCGAAAACCAAAAGGACCAACGGATGGGGAACAATACAACCGCACCGGTTGGTCCTTATTGTTGTTTTGCTAATAATATTGAAAAAGGTGGCGTCAGGCTATTAATTTACGATAAAATGAAGTGGAAAAGAAAGTAATGGGCTACTCTTCACGATAATAGGACCAAATGCAGTGTAAGCCCCGCATAGTGCCGCCGCAGCGACAACCTTGCTGACCGCAAAGGCGGGTACAAACCTCGACGCCTGAAGCTTGCTGCGGGCGGGAGTGCCGCCAGAATATCGGTTGTGGCGAGGAAGCAGGGGTTCCCAGACGACAAAACCATTGCCAAATTTTCATCGTATCAGCTCCTTTGCTCCAACCTATCATGAAACGGGACAACGCGCTGTGATTCCGGTCACGACAAATTTTGGTTTATTCTTTTTTGGAGGTGGCTTTATTGCGAACGGAATATTTGCGGCACATACCGGTTTTTGAAGATTTAAAACCGGAAGACCTGGACGTGATCAACCAGGTGACAGCGGAACGGAATGTACGAAAAAACGCCACCGTTTTTAATGAGGGCGAGAACGGGGAAGGCTTTCATTACGTAAAAACCGGTAAAATTAAAATCATCAAACTGTCGGCGGACGGACGGGAACATATCGTCAATATTCTGGGGGCGGGAGAAGTATTTGCCGAAGTGCTGCTGTTTAACCAGGGGGCTTATCCGGCAACTGCGGTGGCAATGGAGGATTCCTGTGTCGGTGTGATTCGTAACAGCGAACTGGAAAAAGTCATTTTGCACTATCCCCAGATCGCCCTGCACATTATCAAAGTGATGAGCAAAAAACTCCTGTACATTCAGACCAAAGTGAAAACCATGGCGTTCTCCGACAGTTATGCGAAAATTGCTCAAACCCTGGAAAGTCTGGCAGAGCAGTACGGCAGGAAAACCGAGCGGGGTATTGAGGTCGATATGGATATTACCCGGCAGGATATTGCCAATATGGTGGGGGCCACCCGGGAAACCGTCAGCCGGGTGTTCAGTATTATGAAGAAAGACAAAGTGCTGGATGCGGATGAACGTAAAATTATCGTGTTGGACATGGACAGTCTCCGGGACTATTATGAACAGCAAATATAGTACCTGAATTGTGATATAGATCAATGTTGTTCTGTTCAGAATCATTTATACTGTAATCAAGAACCGGGAACCAACGGATATATTGCTGCGGCAGGAATGACCGTTTCCCGGAAATGCAGGAGGATGATGAAAATGGACAAACGATATATTAAAAACCTGGAGATTGCCAAAACCTTTGACTTTGCCGGTGCGATCGATTATCAGCCCGGTAAGGTGGTCAGTTCCACTTTTGTGCAAAATGAAGCGGTCAGCATTACGCTGTTTGCTTTTGCCGGCGGAGAAGGAATCAGTACCCATGCGGCTTCCGGCGATGCACTGGTGTATATTCTGGATGGGACAGCAGATATCACCATCGGAGAGGAAACGGTAACGGCGAGCAAAGGACAGGCTGTAGTTATGCCGGCGAATGTACCCCATGGACTGGAAGCTGTCGATAACTTTAAGATGTTGCTGATAGTGGCTAAAAAATAACCAGTGGCGTGACAAAAACGATCCAGGCGAAAAGTCTGGATCGTTTTGCGTAAAAGTCTTGATAAACACTTGACAAAGCTGAACGGGACATGGTATCCTATCTAAGCTGTCGCTAAGGCAGACAGGCCGCGAAAGAACGGCTGAAAACAAAGATAAAAAAGATGTTGACACGGAGCAACAAACCGTGATAACATATACAAGCTGTCGCAAGCGAGTGGCTGAAAGGCCGGACGGTGAAAACAGTGAAGTGTTCCTTGAAAACTAAACAATGTAAGGTTAAAAAAGCCAGATGTGCGGGAACCGTACTGTGAAAATAGTATCGTTCCAAATCAATAATTTCTTGATATTTTTAGAGCCACAAA
>DATMYQ010000006.1:0-3234 GCA_035560935.1 Patescibacteria group bacterium
ATGTTAAAGCGTGGCATGAAAATTGCTAAAAATATCAAGTAGGCAGCTTATCCAATAAAATTAACGGAAGATTCTCGGAAAAAAGATTTTTCATAATATGAGAATCGGGAACTTGGGGACAACCACATAACTGACCTGAAAGGTGGTGTGTAAAAATACTGCTCTATCAAGAAAAAATGCAGAGGAGGCCGTAAAATGGGATTAAAGAACTGGAAAATTCATGTTTTTGCCCTAATCATCGTAGCCATTTGTGAGTTTATTGGAATGATCAAGGTGCCTTTGGGTCCAGGCGTTCTGATGTTTTTGCCTATGCTTTACGCGATGATAATCGGCGGAGTTGTCAGCGCGCCACGGTTCAAAATCCTTAATCTTGAGGAAATGAACGCGGCTACTCGAGTGTTAAGCTTGCTTGCGCTGATCCTGGTTACTAAGCTGGGCGTGATTATCGGACCAGCCGTACCTAAATTGGCCCAATCGGGATTAGCGCTGTCATTGCAGGAACTGGGGCATTTTGCCGGCACAGTGATACTGGGTTTGCCGATTGCTCTGATGCTTGGCATGAAACGGGAAGCAGTTGGAGCAACTTTTTCCATTGATAGGGAGCCTAATATCGCGATTATTGCTGAAAAATATGGCATGGATTCCCCCGAAGGACGAGGGGTCATGACAATGTATATTTGTGGTACTGTTTTCGGTGCCGTATGGCTGGGCTTATTAGCCGGGTACTTGGGAGCAATGAAAATTTTTCATCCCATTTCACTGGCGATGGGTGCCGGTGTCGGTTCGGGAAGTATGATGGCTGCTGCGTCAGGAGCCATCGTAGCAGTTTTTCCGGAATATAAAGACCAGATTCTTGCTTACGCAGGGGCCAGCAACCTTTTGACGACAGTGATTGGAATTTACTTCTGCCTATTTATTTCTCTTCCTGTTAGCAACTATTTGTACAAAAAATTGTTGCCTGTACTTGGCCGGAAAGAGAGTAAGGAGGTCATATCCGAATGAAATGGAAAGAGTCTGTGGTAATTTTTATCGTGGCTGGTATTATTGCAGTTGTTGGTAACACAATCGGTTACAAATTGCCTTGGGATACGGCGTTGATCGGTTATATAATATTAGTGAGTATTACGCTTCTTGGTATGGCTCTGGCTGAATTTTTGCCGATAAAATTGCCCATGGTTTTCTGGATTTCACTTATTGCGCTGCTTTCCACATCGCCAATTTCGCCTATTGATAAATTCGTTTTGAATTATACCGGTAAAATGGAATTTATGGCGATTGCCACGCCTATCCTGGCCTATGCCGGGTTGGCGGTGGGTAAAGATTTGCCAATGGTTAAGCAAATGTCATGGAGAATCGTGGTAGTAGCATTAGCAGTTTATACAGGCACATTTGTGTTCGCTGTGTTTATTGCCGAAGCCGTATTGCGCGCGCAAGGAATCATTTAGGAATGAAATAACTGTAAATGGAAGGCTTATTCACGTCTGAAAACGATGAAGAGCAAAATATTTTAGAGTGAATCTGAGGTGCGATATGAAAACAATGATAGAACGTGCGGCAGAACTTCAACAAAATATTATTGATATTAGGCATACGTTGCACAAAGATCCGGAATTTAGTTTTAAAGAATACCGGACAACAGCATATATAAAAGAAGTTCTCGGCAATTTAGGCATAGAAATTATTGACTGGGGTGGGGAAACCGGGGTTGTCGGTTTGCTTAAAGGCGCAAAATCGGGGGCGGTTGTGGCGTTGCGGGCTGATATCGATGCATTGCCAATCCAGGAAGAAAATGATTGTGCCTACCGTTCGCAAAATCAGGGCATAATGCACGCCTGTGGTCATGATGTCCACACCGCCTCTTTGCTGGGAGCGGCGATGCTTCTTGCCGAGAAGCGTGAGCATTTGGCCGGAATGGTGAAGTTTCTATTTCAGCCCGCCGAGGAAATCAATGCCGGAGCTAAATATATGCTGGAGAAAAATGTGCTCGTCGCCCCAACGGTTTCTGTAATATTTGGGTTACATAACAGTCCCAATATCTCCAGTGGTCAGGTGTGCCTGAAAACAGGTGGACTGATGGCGGCAGTAGATACCACTTTCTTGACCGTCAAGGGAGTTGGCGGGCACGGTGGCATTCCTCACCTTACCTGTGACCCGATCACTGCGACTGCAGCGATCATCCAGGGATTGCAGACTATTGTCAGCCGCCAGGTTAATCCACTGGAGCCGGCGGTCATATCTTTTGGCACAATCTGCGGTGGTCACGCCAATAACGTAATTCCGGAAAAAGTCGAACTGACCGGGACGGTCCGGACATTTAACCGGGAGTTGCAAGTTCAGATGCCTGAAAAAATGCGCTCCGTAATCAATAGTATCGCCGCGGCAATGAGAACGGAGGCGGAATTTGTTTATCGCAAAGATCTGCCGGCGGTTGTAAATCCGCCGGAACTGGTGGAGTGGTGCCGCATGCCTCTGGAAAAAGTGTTTGGCCCGACAGGTTTGGTCGATACAATACCCAGCATGGGGGGTGAAGATTTTGCCTGTTTTCAGGAGAAGATTCCCGGTGTCTTCTTGTTCCTGGGGGCTGGAAATGCGGAAAGAGGGATCGTGAATCAGTGGCATAATCCCCGATTTGATGCCGATGATGACTGTTTGAGGTATGGAGCGGCTGCCTTGGCGCAATTGGCTTTCGATTACCTTGAGCAACACAGATGATGCAGGACAATAGCAATCTCCACACATTTTCAACCAGCATAATACCGGCCCGTTACGAGGGAGTCATCGATGAGGTTAGCCTGGTATACGAAACGTACGGGAAACTGAATAAAGCCCGAGACAACGCGGTTTTGGTTATTCATGGATTTTCGGCCAATTCTCATGTGGCCCGCCATACTGAAGATGATGAATCCGGCTGGTGGGATTGGGCGGTTGCATCAATGGCTTGAGCAGGAAGCTGATGCCTTTGCTGCGAGGTTTAATCCATACAGTTATCTGGGCTTTTTGCATGCCATGATGGATTTTGACTGTAGTCCCCGGTTCGCTTCCAAGCAGCCGCCAGTCAGGATTGTCGGCTGCTTGGAAGATAAGTTATTTCCGCCTGCTGTCATAGAGGAATCAGCTATGCGTTTCAAAACCGGGCGAGTTCCTGAGGCGTTGACAGTTCATTCGGCATATGGGCACGATTCTTTTCTGTTGGATGATTCACTGTACGCGCCGATACTGAGTAGTATCTTTGCC
>DATMYQ010000007.1:0-12627 GCA_035560935.1 Patescibacteria group bacterium
CTATATTATAATGACCAACAAACCTTTTGTTGGTCATTTTACGGTATGTGTTTTCTTTGCACCAATGCTACCGACTCCACGTGAAACGTCTGTGGAAACATATCCACCGGCTGAATTTCTCTTGCTGCATACCCCAATTCATCCAGCACCGCCAAATCTCTCGCCAGGGACGCCGGGTTGCAGGAAACATAGACGATACGCTGCGGTTCCATCCGGACAAAGGTCTGCAAAACCTTGGCATCGCAACCAGCCCGGGGAGGATCGACCACCACCACGTCCGGGCGAATGCCCCGGTGATAAAGCTCCGGCATCACATCCACCGCGTCCCCCACAATAAACTCCGCATTTTCAACGCCATTATTTTCCGCGTTTAAAACCGCATCCCGGATAGCCGGTTCTACGATTTCAATGCCGTAAACCCTGGCCGCCTGCCGGGCCAGAAATAACGAAATGGTCCCCGTGCCGCAGTAGGCGTCGATCACCGTTTCCTGACCGGTAAGGCCTGCAAAAGCCACCGCCTTTTCATACAATACCTGCGTCTGGACGGTGTTCACCTGAAAAAAGGAACGGGGTGAAATCCGGAAAGAAAACTCACCTAAGCGATCACTGATGGTTTCCTGTCCCCACAGAACCCGCGTCTTCTCTCCCATCACCACGTTGGTTCGCCGGGAGTTCACGTTCTGGCAGATGCTGACCAAGCCCGGTACACGCGCCTGCAATCCGGCGATGATCTGTTCCTTGTGTGGTATATTGTCCGTGGCGGTAATCAGAACAGCCATTACTTCCCCGCTGGCAGTTCCCACTCGTCCCAGTATATGGCGCAGGATTCCCTGTCCGGTCAATTCATCATACACGTTAATTTTCAGTTCCTCCACCAGATCTTTTACGGCAACGGCCATTTGGTTGTTGGCCTGCTGCTGAATCAGACACTGGCGGGTATCAATGACATTATGGGTACCCGCAGCGTAACAGCCAATCACCGCCACGCCTTTTTTCACGCCGACGGGAAACTGCATCTTGTTCCGGTAATGCCAACAATCTACCGCTCCCAGTACGGAGTGAACCGGAATTTCCGGCAAATGGGCGATGCGGGCCATCGCGTTAATAACCTGCTGTTGTTTTACCGTTAGCTGACCGTTATAGGACAGGTGCTGCAGCTGGCAGCCGCCGCAAGCCTGGTAGACAGGACAGGGCGGCTGACTGCGTTCCGCTGCGTGAACAAGGATTTCTTGTAACTCCGCCACCGCATATTGTTTTTTTACGGTTTTAATTCGGACCGCGACCCGTTCTCCCGGCAATGCCATAGGAACAAAAACGGTAAAACCGTCTTTTCGCCCCACGCCTTCGCCGCTGTGCCCCAAACCTTCGATATCGATCATATAATCCTGACCTATTTTTACCGGTATGTCCCGGTTTTCTTTCATTATGGGTTCCTCACTTTCCAAAATCATCACTTGACGATAAACACGGCAAGGAAGCATTTACTTCCTTGCCGCATGGGATTCGGAGTTATTCCTGCCCAGCTTTGTCGTTATTGCCATCCTCGGATGACTTGCCTAATTTCATCAGCGCTTCGGTGTATTCTCGCAATTTTCGGCTCACCATGCCGTTGATTGTATCCGCCGGATAGGTTCCGTCGTCCTGGAGCTGCCCTGCATCTACTCCAGTCAGAATTTCAATCCCCTGATCCACCGATTCGACGGGATAAATATGAAATTTCCCCTCCCGGACCGCCTCCACCACGTCGTCGTTCAACGTCAGGTCGCTGACATTTTGATGGGGAATCATAACTCCCTGGCGGCCGGTAAGTCCTTTCAGCCTGCAGACGTCGAAGAAGCCTTCGATTTTCTGGGTTGCGCCGCCAATCGGCTGAATTTCCCCTTTTTGATTGACCGATCCGGTAACGGCGATATATTGCCGGATGGGTATGCCGGCCAGGCTGGACAAGAGGGCGTACAGTTCGGTACTGGATGCGCTGTCGCCATCCACGCCGTCATACAGCTGCTCAAAGGTCAGACTGGCGGTCAGGGTTAACGGATGTTTCTGGGCATACTTTTCCCCTAAATATCCGCTTAAAATCAGTACCCCTTTGCTATGGCTGGCGCCGCTGACCCGGGTCTCCCGCTCAATATTGATCACGCCGCCGCGCCCCAAGTAGGTATTGGCGGTAATGCGCGAAGGTTTGCCAAACATATACTCGCCAACGGACAGCACAGCCAGGCCGTTGACCTGCCCCACCTTTTCACCATCGGCGTCAATCAGCAATTTCCCCTCGGCGAACATTTCCTGCATCCGTTCTTCATATTTATTGGAGCGGATGCGCCGCTCATCAATGGCCCGCCGGATATGCGCACCGGTTATAATGCTTTGTTGCTCAATGGTAGCCCAGACATCGGCCTCACAAAGGATTTCCACGATTTCATTGAACTGCGTGGTTAATTTTTTCTGACTGCCGGTCAGGCGGGAACTGTATTCCGCCACTTTGGCCACCGCCGAGCGGTCGAATTCTTTCAGTTGCTCGTGGCGGACGGTGGAACTGACAAACGCGGCCAGTTTTTGAATGTTGGCGGCGTTATTGTCCATTTGCACGTCAAAATCCGCATGGACCTTGAATAACTTGCGAAAATCCTCATCATAGTTGTACAGCAGCTGATACAGATAATGGCTGCCGATCAGGATCACCTTGACATTGACCGGAATCGGCTGGGGCTTTAGCGAAGCCATCGCCAAAATCCCGTACTGTTCGCTGAGATTTTCCGGCTGCAGGGTTTTGGTTTTCAACACCCGTTTCAGCGCTTCCCAGGCCCCCAGGTTGGTCACCACATCCCGGGCATTGAGGATCAAATAACCGCCGTTGGCCCGATGTAGCGCGCCCGCTTTCAGCATCGTGTAATCGGTATTGGCCACTCCCATCCGGGTTTCGTATTCCATCCGTCCGGTAAGGTTATAGTAGGTCGGATTGATTTCCACCACCACCGGCGCGCCTTCGGTCTCGCGATTGTCCACCAAGAGATTGACTTTGTATTTATCTTTAGCATCACCAGCATGCTTGCGGAAAAACATCATCGGATTAGGTTCCTCTTCAGTCTGTGGTTTAAAATCACTGATATTTTTCACCACGTCCTGTTTGACGGATTCCAGATAGGCCGCCGCTCCGTCGTATTCCCGGTATTTTTCCTCCAGTTCGTCAATTAAATGTCCTACCGCAAATAAACCGACCTTTTCATCCAGGTTTTTCAGTTCTTCCCGCACTTCCCGCTCCATCTGCTGCATGCGGTGAATGACTTCCATGGCCTTTTCGTGGATGGCCAGCATTTTTTTCTCAATCTCGTCCCGTTTTTCTTTTTCCAGTTGCTGATAGTCCTCCGGGGTCACCGGCTTGCCGTCCACGACAGGAACCCCCACAAAGCCGGTGGAACTCCATTGAGGCATAATGCCTAATGCTTCCGCATGTTTATTGAAATTTTCAACGGTTGCCGTCCGTTGTTCCTGAAATTCTTTGGCCAGGGCCGATTTAGCCTGTTCGTAGTTCTCACTGTTGAACACCTTGGGAATATCGGTCTTCAGATCCTCCACCAGACCCAGCATATCCTGGCGAAACTCACAGCCGATACCGGCAGGAAAGCCAAGCGCAATCGGCTGCCCGGGATTTTCCAGATTGTTTACATAGCACCAGTCGCCGGGTTTTTCCTGATCAGCGGCCACTTTTCGCACCGCAGCCTGAGCATAAGTGATTTTACCGGTTCCCACCAGCCCCGACATAAAAATATTATAGCCGGGATTCTTGGCGAATAATCCGAATTCCACCGCTTTCACGGCGCGTTCCTGTCCAATCATGACGGAAAGGGGCGATACCGCTGCCGTGGTTTCAAAATCAAACTGGCAGTCTTCACACGAGAAGCGAAGCTTGTCCGGTGTCAGTTCAGGCCACATGGTCATGGAATCAGTCCTTTCTGTAAAAGGTCATGTTTTTAAATACGTTCGACTGAGCAGAAAAAAATCCCTCCAATGGAGGGATAAAGAAATTACAGATTTTCTTTAAGCAGGCGGTTGACCAGTTCCGGATTGGCCCGTCCCTTGGTTTGCTTCATAATCTGACCTACCAAAAAGCCAATGGCTTTTTCTTTGCCGGCCCGATAATCGGCAACGGACTGAGGATGCGCGGCAATAACCGCCTGGACGATGGCGACGATTTCACCCTCGTCGCTGATTTGCACCAAGCCTTTTTCTTTCACGATGCTTTCCGCGTCCTTGCCGCTGCTCCACATCTCTTCAAATACGGTCTTGGCGATTTTACCGGAAATGGTCCCTTTGCTGATCAGCGCAATCAATCCCGCCAAATGCGCCGGTGAAACCGGACAATCGGTAACCTCCCGTCCCTCCGCGTTGAGCATCCGGGATACTTCGCTCATCAGCCAGTTGGCGACCACTTTCGCTTCAGCGCCTTTGGCCACGGTGGCGTCATAATACTCGGCCATGGCTTTGCTGGCGGTGATGACCCCCGCGTCGTAGGCCGGCAATCCATATTCATTCATCAGCCGCTGCTTGCGGGCTTCCGGCAGTTCCGGCAAGTGAGCGCGGATGTCCTCCACCCAGCTTTCCTCCACCATGATCGGAACCAGGTCCGGTTCCGGGAAATAACGGTAGTCGTGAGCCTGTTCCTTGCTGCGCAGAGAAACGGTGATTCCTTTGGCGTCATCCCAGGAACGGGTTTCCTGAACCACTTTTCCGCCTTCATCCAGAAGTTCCGTCTGGCGGGCCACTTCGTATTCCAGTCCTTTTTGCACGGAGCGGAAAGAATTCAGGTTTTTAATTTCGCTCTTCACGCCGAATTCTTCTTGTCCCACCGGTCTCAGGGAAATGTTGGCGTCGCAGCGCAGGCTGCCTTCTTCCATTTTGCAGTCGGAGACGTCCAGATACTCCAGAATGGCTTTCATTTTCTCCAAATAGGCTTTGGCCTCTTCCGGCGAACGCAGATCCGGTTCGGAAACGATCTCAATTAACGGCACACCGGTGCGGTTGTAGTCCACCAGCGCATAATCCGAATTGCTGATGGTGCCGGAATGAACCAGTTTGCCCGCGTCCTCTTCCATATGAACCCGGGTAATGCCGATGCGTTTGGTCTCTCCATTGACCTCAATGTCCAAATAGCCGTCAACGGCAATCGGCAGATCATACTGGGAGGTCTGAAAGTTTTTCGGCAGATCCGGATAATAATAGTTCTTCCGGTCAAACTTGCTAAACGGCAAAATCCGGCAATTCAGCGCCAGTCCGGCCCGAACGGCGAACTCCACCACTTTCTCGTTGATCACCGGCAGTACGCCCGGCAATCCCAGGCAAACCGGACAAACGTTGGTATTTTGATCGGAGCCGAACTGCGTGCTACAGCCGCAGAAGATCTTTGATTTCGTCTTTAGCTCCGAGTGGACTTCCAGACCGATAACGGTTTCGTAACTCATGATTTAACCTCCCCCAGCGGCGCGAAACGCTGATGATAGTCGTTGCATTGTTCAAAGGCATAAGCCGTCCGGATGACCTTTTCTTCACCCAGTACGGGGCCGATGATCTGCAGCCCCAGCGGCAAACCGCCGGCGAAGCCGCAGGGAACGGAAATAGCCGGAACCCCCGCCAGGTTGCTGGGAATGGTAAACACGTCCTGAAGATACATCGTGAGCGGATCGCTCATCATTTCACCGATTTTAAACGCCGGTGTCGGGGCCGTGGGCGTAAGCAGCACGTCCACCTGTTCAAACGCCCGGTCGAAATCCTGTTTAACCAGCGTCCGTACTTTCAGGGCCTTGAGATAATAGGCATCGTAATAGCCGGAACTCAGTGCGTAGGTTCCCAGCATGATCCGCCGCTGCACTTCCGCGCCAAAACCCTGGCTGCGGGCTTTTTTATACATGCTGACGATATCGTCGCCCTCACCGCGATAGCCAAAGCTGACGCCGTCGTACCGGGCCAGATTGGAGCTGGCTTCCGCCGGCGCAATAATATAGTAAGCGGCTAACGCATATTCGGTATGCGGCAGGGAAACTTCCCGGCATTCCGCGCCCAGCGCCTGCAGTTGCTCCACCGCTTTCAACACCGCCTGGCGCACTTCCGGCTGGATGCCTTCTCCCATATATTCCCGGGGCAGGCCGATTTTTAGGCCCTTTACATCCTGGGACAGAGCTTTGGTATAATCTGGCGCTGCCGCCTTGATTGACGTCGAGTCTTTCGGGTCGTAACCGCTGATAGCGTTCATCACCAACGCGCAGTCGGTTACGTTGCGGGTGATGGGACCAATCTGGTCCAGGGAAGAGGCATAAGCCACCAGGCCATAGCGGGAAACCCGGCCATAGGTCGGTTTCAGGCCCACCAGGCCGCAATAGGCGGCCGGCTGGCGAATGGAACCGCCTGTGTCGGAGCCTAAAGCCCATAACGCTTCCCCAGCAGCCACCGCCGCTGCCGAACCGCCGCTGGAGCCGCCTGGAACCCGTTCCAGGTCCCAAGGGTTGCGACTGGGGAAAAATCCAGAGTTTTCCGTAGAACCGCCCATGGCGAATTCATCCATGTTGGCCTTGCCGATAAACACGGCATCCTGGCTTGCCAGTTTTTCCACCACCGTCGCATCATAGGGCGGGACAAACTTGGCTAAAATTTTCGATGCACAGGTCGTTTTTATACCCTTGGTGCACAGATTATCTTTCAGCGCGCCGCCCAGACCCGCCAACGGCGCAATCGTTCCGCCGCCGGCAATTTTAGCGTCCGCGGCTTTGGCCTGAGCCAGCGCCGCTTCCCGGTTCGGAGTAATATAAGAGCAAACTTGGGCTTCCACTTGGTCCACCCGTTTGAATATGCTTTCCGTGATCTCCACCGCCGACACATCTTTTTTCAACAATTTGTCGTGCAAGCTCTGGAGTGTTTGTTGATATAATTCCATCGGACGAAGCCTCCTTTTCCCTACATCGTTGGTTGCAATCAGCCTTCCATGATCTTCGGCACTTTAAAATACCCGTCTTCCTCTTCGGGAGCATTGGACAACGCCAGTTCCCGCGGCAAGGATGGCCGTACTTCATCGGGACGAAGCACATTTTTCAGCGGCAGAACGTGAGCGGTCGGCTCCACGCCGTCTGTATTCACCCGATCCAGCATATTCACATACTCCAGGATCGAATCCAGTTGGCCGGTAACCCGTTCCATCTGGTCCTCCGGCACTTCCAGCCGTGAAAGCAACGCCACATCCATTACGATTTCCTTAGTTATTTTCATGACTCTCACCTTCCATTATCATCATTTTCGCCGGTATCCCGCTGCTTAAGCAGCGCCAAGAATCCGGCCTCATCCAATATTGTCACGCCCAGTTGGCGGGCCTTGTCCAATTTGCTACCCGCTTCCGTCCCCGCCAGCAGGTAGTCGGTTTTTTTACTGACCGACGAACTGGTTTTGCCGCCCTGCTTCTGAATCAGCGCTTCCCATTCCGGGCGCGGCCGGCTGAGAGTCCCGGTAATCACCAGGGTCTTGCCGTTCAGCGGGCTCAATACATTGACTGTCTTTTTTTCTTCCCGGGTTTTTACTCCCAGGCTTTGCAGACGGCTCACCAATAGCAAATGTTCCGGGTCGGCAAAATATCCCTGAATGCTTTCGGCGATTTTTGGTCCGATTTCTTCCAGTGCCGTCAATTCTTCCGTGGTGGCCCGGGCCAGCAGATCTACATCGCCGAAGGCCTCCGCCAGCACGGCGGCCACTTTGGCTCCCACATGCCGGATACCCAGACCAAAAAGCAGTCGTCCCAGGCCGGCTTCCCGGCTGGCCGCAATCGCAGCCACTATATTCTGCGCCGACTTTTCACCCAGGCGCTCCAGACCTGCCAAATCTTCCGCTTTGAGTTGATATAGATCGGCGGCATCCCGGACCATCCCTGCGGCAAGCAGCGTTTGCAGCACCGCCGGCCCCAGGCCGTCGATATTCATGGCGTTGCGGGAAACAAAATGCACCATTCCTTCCCGCGCCTGCGCCGGACAGGCGGGATTCAGACAGCGGTACGCCGCTTCACCGGCTTCTCTGACTACCCCGTTGCCACATTCCGGACAATTCTCCGGCATTTGAAAGGGCACAGCATCCGCCGGACGTTCCACCAACACCACCGACAGTACTTCGGGGATAATTTCACCGGCTTTGTGGATCACCACGGTATCGCCAATCCGTATATCTTTTTCTTCGATATAATCAGCGTTATGCAGAGTGGCCCGGCTAACCACGGAACCCGCCAGGCGGACCGGCGTCAAAATAGCGGTGGGCGTCAGCACGCCGGTGCGGCCCACGCCGGTGAAAATGTCTTCCACTTTGGTGGTCGCCTGCTCCGCCGGGAATTTATAGGCAATGGCCCAGCGCGGCTCTTTGGCTGTCATGCCCAGCCGCTCCTGTGCAGCCAGACTGTTGACTTTGATGACCAAACCATCAATATCATAAGGCAGCTGGAAGCGTTTTTCCGCCCAGCTTCCGCAATAATCAATCACTGCGTCTATATTGTCAAATACCCGCCACTGGTTATTCGTTTTGAACCCCAGTTCCGCCAGTGCTGTCAGCATCTCCGAATGGGTGGCATATTCCCGTCCCTGACGGGCTCCCAATCCGTACACGAAAATGTCCAGCGCCCGCTGCCGGGTAACCGCCGGGTCCAGTTGCCGCAACGAACCGGCAGCGGCATTGCGGGGATTGGCAAACAAGGGCTCGCCGCTTTCGCTTCGCACCAGGTTCAGCCGGTCAAAGGCCTGCCTGGGCAGATAGATTTCTCCCCGGACTTCCAATAATTCCGGTGCTGGCTCGCCGGTATCGAACAATACCTGGGGAACCGACCGGATCGTGCGAACGTTGGTGGTAACATTTTCACCGTATTCGCCGTCGCCCCGGGTGGCGGCCTGCATCAGCAGCCCCTGTTCGTAAATCAGGTTCACCGCTAAGCCATCGATTTTCAGTTCCACCACGTATTCCGGCGGCTCATCGTTCAGCCCGGCAATCACCCGGCTGTGAAACGTTTTTAATTCCTCCGGAGAAAACGCATTGCCCAGGCTGAGCATCGGCGCCCGGTGGGCTACCCGGTCAAAGCCGGCGGCGGCGACACCGCCCACCCGCTGCGTCGGCGAGTCCGGAGTAATCCATTCTGGATACGCCGCTTCTAATTCCTGCAACCGGCGCAACATTTGGTCAAAGACCACATCACTGATTTCCGGTGCGTCCAAAACGTAGTAACGATGGTTATGATGGTGCAAATCCCGGCGCAACGCCGCTATTTTTTCCTGCACCGCACGGCTTTCGCCGGTCGTTTCCGGACTCATTACGTTTCTCCTCTCTCAACAAACTTTTAAGGACGGCTGATGGGCGCCATACGGGCCATTACCTGTTTTACCCCTTCACCGGGAAACGCAATTTTCAGCTGCATGGCGTCGCCGTCACCCTGAACGGCCACAATGGTGCCATTGCCCCATAATTTGTGGTATACCCGTTCGCCAGCCCGCCAGGTTTCTGACTGACGTTCCCCAGCCGCAGCACCGGCAGCGTTTTTTACGGCTCCCAACCGGTTGACATCCGCACCGCCAGGCATTGTCCGCCCCGCCATGGAGCGATTGACGCCCGGTCGCGCCGGAGCAGTCGGACGCACAGGTCCGGCGCTCTGCTGCGGCGCGGGAGGTGATTTACGCAGATCATCCAGCAAATGATCGGGAATCTCTGTTAAAAAGCGGGACGGCGGGTACATCACCGAGCTTCCGTAAACGGTTCGCATCCGTGCATGCGTCATAAACAGCTTGCGCTGGGCGCGAGTAATGCCCACATAGCAGAGCCGCCGTTCTTCTTCCAGCTCCGTTTCACTCATCAGCGTCCGGGCATGAGGAAAGATTCCTTCCTCCAGTCCGGCCAGAAACACCACCGGAAATTCCAGGCCTTTGGCGGAGTGCAGCGTCATCAGCGTCACCTTTTCTTCGCTGATTTCCGCCGTGTCAATATCTGCCACCAAAGCCACTTGGCTGAGGAAATTCTCCAGCGTATCCTCAACGTCGCCGTTGGCGAAATCTTTGGCCACGCTGACCAGTTCCTTCAGGTTTTCAATCCGTGCTTCAGCCTGGGGATCTTTTTCTTTCTCCAGTTCCGCCATATAGCCGGAATCCAGCATGACTTTTTTAACTAGTTCCATCACCGGCAATGTTTGCTGCGCCGCCATCAGCAGAAAAATCAGTTCACCCAGCTCTTCCAGCTGCTTCCTGGCCCGGGCCGTCAACCCCGGCACCTGATCGGGATTGGTCACCGCCTCAAACAGCGTGATTCCCTGCGCGGCGGCGAAGCTGGTCAGGTGACTGATAGTGGTGTCGCCGATTCCCCGCCTTGGCACGTTGATAATCCGCATCAGACTGATGCCATCCGCCGGGTTAAAAATCACCCGCAGGTAGGCCATAATATCTTTAATTTCTTTACGATCATAGAATTTCAGGCCGCCGACCATGGTATAGGGTATTCCGCAGCGGACAAAGGATTCCTCAATCGCCCGCGATTGGGCGTTGGTCCGGTACAAAGCCGCTATGCCGCCGTAAGCAGTGCGATACACGGTGTTCAGGCGCTGTATGGTTTCCGCAATGAAACGTGCTTCATCTCGTTCGTCGTAAGCACCGTAGCAGCTGATCGGCTCGCCTTCGGGATTTTCACACCAAAGGGATTTGGGACGGCGGTTGCGGTTATTTTCAATCACCGCGTTGGCAGCCTCCAGGATATTCTTAGTGGATCGATAGTTTTGCTCTAATTTTACGACTTTCGCCTCAGGATAATCATTTTCAAAATCCAGAATATTTTTGATGTCAGCGCCCCGCCAGGCGTAAATACTCTGGTCCACGTCCCCGACGACGCACAGATTGCGATGCCGTTCCGCCAGCAGCCGGGCCAGACGATATTGCGCCCGGTTGGTGTCCTGATACTCGTCGATCAGGATATAGCGAAATTTATCCTGGTACTTATCCCGGACATCCTGATTGGATTCCAAAAGCTGCACCGACACCATCAGGAGATCGTCAAAATCCAAAGCGTTGTTAGCGCGAATTTTCCGTTGGTACAGTGCATAAACTTCCGCAACTTTTGAGCCGTGAAAGTTGTTGTTCTCGCGGCTAAAAGACACGGGGTCCAATAATTCGTTCTTGGCATTGGATATCGCCGACTGCACACTGTTAACGGGAAACTGCTTATCGTCCAGGTTCAGTTCCCGCAAACAGTTCTTGATCAGCGCCTGGGAGTCGCCGGAATCATAAATCACGAAATTTCGGGTATAGCCGCCCAGATTTTCAATTTCCAGACGCAGAAATTTGGCGCAAAAAGAATGAAACGTGCTGAGCCAGATATCCTTGGCCCGGCTTCCCACCATTTGGGAAACCCGTTCCTTCATTTCCGCCGCCGCTTTATTGGTAAACGTAATCGCCAAAATTTGCCAAGGAGCTGCTCCCTGTTCCAGTAAATAGGCGATACGGCTGGTCAACACTCTTGTTTTCCCTGAACCGGCGCCCGCCATGATCAGCAACGGTCCCTCAATATGGGCTACCGCTTCCTTCTGGGCCGGATTCATACGGTCAAATACACTTTGCATTTATTCACTAACCTCTCCATACATGTGTCACTCATAAATATATATATGTTCTCCACATTCTTTCTTTTTCCTCTTGCATCACAAAAAAAAACCGGACCCACCTGCTACGGTGAATCCGGAGAGACGTTCTCCAATTATCTTTCCGATTCCAGTTTCACGCCTTTTTTTAACATGACAATGCCTTTGGCTCCCAAAACTTCTACCGCCCGTTCCACCGACACTTCATCAATCCGGGCCGCCAGCCCGTCACAGGACTCGCTCAGTTCTCGCGGGATCGGAATCAGCTCCACTTCAATGCCTTGTTCTTTTAAAACTTTTTTTGCCCGAAACGCATGATATACCGAAGGAAAAGTTATCACACAAAGATCCATTCCGGCCAGTCCCTTTCCTGCGGCTCCCAACGACTTAGGGACGGGCGATACTGATTTCATAATCGCCGTCTTTTTCGCGGCACTCCGCCGCTAATCCCTGGGACCGAACAAATTTCATAATATTTTCCCGCGCCGGCTCCTCATCCACCAACACCGTCAACGCTCCTGCTGACGGCAACGCTTCCTTGGTCCTCAGCAACGGAATGGGGCAGCTTAATCCCCGCAAATCAAGTACATTCGCCATAAAGCATCAAACTCCTTCACTGGCCATCGTCAATTTCTCCCGGAAAGCCAAACCAATGCCGGTTACCAGCAAAATTCCAGCCACCACCGCGATCTGCCCGTTGATTCCCACACCGGCTGCAGAACCGGCAGCGTTCAGTCCGTGGGAAACACCCGCACCGGCCAGCATACCCAAAACACACCACATCGCATCCGTGTTGCCTTCACCGGACATGATCATTTGCCGCAACGGACAGCCCCCGGCCAGCGTCGCCGCCAAGCCCGTCAAAAATAGCCCCAGGAAGTTCCAAATGTGCATCGTGTGCGCCAGCGGCTGATCAAAAAATCCAAGTTTAAAAAAGCCAAAATATAAATTTCCTGCCAACGCGGCCACAAACATCATCACATAAATTTTCAACAGAAAAGTAT
>DATMYQ010000008.1:0-30305 GCA_035560935.1 Patescibacteria group bacterium
GTAATATTTATTCGCGTTTTCCATCAACCCAACTGATTCTGAATGATATATTTAATCAGGGCAGCGATACTTTGCTGTCGACGAAGTGTCTAACGTGTCCTTATTTTAATGCATCATCATTTGCCACAAATTCAATTGCAGCTGAAAGATGAAAAAAAGAACCCCTGAACTCTTTGCCACGATTTCAGCAGGAGTTCGGGGTATTCATGATGTTTAGATGATTTCGTTCGATGTGATCTGTACCGAATAGTCGCCTTTGCTGGTTCGCTTGATGACGCCTTTTTTGCCAGCGCCGTCATCAACAGTAATTGCCTGCAGATTATTTTCCATCAGGAAGTTCAGCACGTCCTGCTTCACGAATGCCTCCCAGCTCAGTTTCTTTTCTTCTTTTTTGTCTTCAGTCAAGATGTCTTCTGTCATGTCTAATCCGCCTCTCATGGTTCTTTTTCTGTTACAAACAAAACACAGACCACCTTGCGGCAGTCCATGCTGTAAGCGACTTTGAAAGATCTGTAAAAATTTCCGGATTTGATTGGTGGAGGCGAGGAGAGTCGAACTCCTGTCCAAAAGCATTACCACATAGGCTTCTCCGAGCGCATCCGGTGGTTTATATTTCGCTCCATTGCCGCCCATCGGCAGGCTGCGCCGGCGCTATCTCGATAAAATTTCCCAGTCGGCCCTCCGAGAATTGGGCTTCAGGTATCCCGCTAAGTGGCGCCCTATCCTACACCGCGGGCGAGCGGAGGTAGGACGTTAGCATTAAGCTGCTAAAGCGTATTCTTCGTTTGCGTTTGCTTTAAGGTCCACCGTATTGACGGGCTGATGGAACCCCGGCTCGCTACCTATGCCATACCTGCCTCTGTCGAAACCAGTACGCCCCCATGTCATTTTTTGCGCCGCGCACGGCGACTTTTCGTGGCAAACGAAAGAATATCTTCCTTTTTGACTGTATTTATTATATCATGAAATCTGCAACTGTTCCAGCGCTTTGTCACAAACGGATTGCTGCAACGGCTATTATACCAAAAATCTACCGAACTAACCAAAGGAGTGGTTCCTATCAATCCTCAACACGCAGGTGTGTTCATGGTGCTGGCGTCCGCCGCCGGCTTCGCGACACTGCCGATATTGATCAAAGTGGCCTATTCGGCCGGTACCAATACAATGACGATTCTGGCCACCCGTTTCGTGCTGGCCTCGCTCTGCCTCTGGCTGATCTTGCACCATCAGGGCCTGTCGGCCCGGGTTACCCGGCGCGACGCGGCCAGTCTCTGCCTGCTGGGCATTGTCGGTTATGGCGCGATGTCCACTTCTTTTGCCGCGTCATTGCACTATTTGCCGGCGTCGCTGTGCTCGATGCTGCTATACACCTATCCGGCTATTGTCGCCTTGTTGTCCTTTTCGTTTAAGTTGGAAGAATTTAACTGGCAAAAAGGATTGGCTCTTTCGGTTTGCTTCATCGGCCTCTTTTTGATTCTCGGCGTATCTTTCAGCGGGATTCACTGGCTGGGGATTGTGCTGGGCCTATCGTCCTCACTGCTTTATTCCGCATATATTCTGGCGGGCAATTTTCTGCTGAAAAATGTGAATCCGTTGGTGGCGACGACTTATGTCTGCACTTCCGCCGCCATTACCTTTATGATCGCAGCGGTGGTCAGCGGCGATTATCTGCCGTTGTCGCCAACCGGCTGGGGTATTTTGCTGGCGATGGCGCTCCTGTCAACGATCGTCGGCATTCTCGGCTGCTTTGCCGGCATCAGTCGCATTGGTGCGGTGAATACTTCGATCATCAGTACCGCAGAGCCGGTAATGACGGTGCTGATGTCCATACTGCTGCTGGGCGAAAACATCACGCCGGCGCAGTTGTGCGGCGGCGGGCTGATTCTCGCCGGTATTCTGATTCTCCAGCTCTGGGCGGAAAAACAAACGGCGGCTGCCGCCAATTGATTCTGAAGCTATGCTGCGGCTGACCGTTTAGGTCAGCCGTCTTTTTGTTTGTCCCGCAAGGCCCGGTCAACTTCCCGTTTGGCGTCCTTAGCCGCCAGGTCCTGCCGCTTGTCGTAGGTGTGCTTGCCGGTGGCCAGTCCCAGTTCCAGTTTGACCTTTCCCCGGGTGAAATACAGTTTCAGCGGCACCAGCGTAAAGCCTTTTTCCCTGGTTTTGCCGATCAGTTTATTGATCTCCACCCGGTGCATCAGCAATTTCCGCACCCGCAGCGGTTCGTGGTTGAACCGGTTGCCCTGGTCGTAAGGGCTGATGTGCATCTGGTACAGCATCAGTTCGCCGTCCTGGATGCGGGCGTAAGAGTCTTTTAAATTCGCTTTGCCGGCCCGCAGGGATTTGACCTCGGTGCCGGTCAGCACCAGGCCGGTTTCATAGCTTTCATGGATGAAGTAATCGTGCCGGGCTTTTCGATTTTCCGAAACGATTTTAATGCCGGTTTCCTTGTTCACGTCGTTCCCCCGTTTCCTCGGCTGCCGTTGCGCGTACTCATTATTGTATAACAGGAGTCAGGCGCCGTCAATCAGCCCTGCCGGGAACCACAGGTCAGATTTTTTCATTGCGGGACGGGGACGGATTTCCTTTGTCACCGCTTTTTTTGCGTTTACGGCGCTTTTTCTTCTTGTTTTCTTCGTCCGCCACCACGACCGGTGATCCCGGCGGACGAACGGCGTCTCTTTCCTGTTGCCGCAAGGCGGTTTTATCGGTAACCTGCACCACCAGCGGCGCATTATTGTTCGGTTTATTTACGGATTTTCCGCCTTTTTTCCCCGGCGGCTTCGGTTTCTCTTTGTTGTTTCCTTTGGCCGGATTCCCGCCCGTTCCGGCAGCGGGCCGTCCCGGATTCCTTGAGCCCGGGGCACGGTTTTTATTTTTTCCGGCCGGGTTGCCATTGTTGCCGTTTCTGGCGGGTCTTCCGCCGCGACCGCCCCGCCGGCCCTGGCTCAGCATGTCCGGCGTCAGTACAAAGTCAATATTCCGGGTTTCCGGGTTGGCCTGGGTGACGATGATCCGCACCGGCTCGCCCAGTTTGAAAATCTTGTGGGTGCGTTCGCCAATCAGGCTGTATTGTTCCTCCACATACTGGTAGTAGTCGTCATCCATGCTGGAAACCCGTACCAGGCCTTCCACGCCGTTGGGCAGTTCGACAAAAATACCGAACGCGGTCACGCCGTTGATGATGCCTTCAAATTCCTCACCGATGAACTGGGCCATATACTCCACTTTTTTCAGATCGACGGTTTCCCGTTCGGCCTCCGCCGCCGCCCGTTCCCGCAAGGAGGCGTGCAAAGCGGTTTCCGGCAGCATCAGTTCCAGTTTTTGCCGCCGTTTGGCGGACAGGCCGCCTTTTTTGAAGGTATCCCGCAAAATCCGGTGGACGATGAGATCGGGATAACGGCGGATAGGTGAGGTGAAGTGGGTATAATAGGAGGCCGCCAGGCCAAAATGTCCCAGATTATTGGCATCGTAGCGGGCCTGTTTCAACGAGCGGAGCATGACGGTGCTGATGATCCGTTCCTCCGGACGTCCGGCAATGCGGCTGAGGATTTTCTGCAATGCCATCGGCTGCACTTCGCCGTCTTTGCCGCCGACACGGCCCACCTGGCCGAAGTTGTTTAAGAGCAGGCTGAGGCGGGTGATTTTTTCCGGGTCCGGTTCTTCATGCACCCGGAACATCGAGGGGACTTCAAGACGGCTGGTGTGCTCGGCCACGGTTTCGTTCGCGACCAGCATGAATTCCTCCACCACCGATTCGGCGATGCTGCGAATTCGTTTCTCCAGCGCCAGCGGCCGTCCCTGCTCATCCAGTTTGACCTTGATCTCGGGAAAATCAAAGTCGATGGCGCCACGCCGCATACGCCGCTCCCGCAGGATACGGCACAAGCGCTCCATTTCCTCCAGGTGCGGTACCAGCGTCGCATACTGCGTCCGCAGCTCCGGATCGTGATCCGCCAGAATCTTCCGGACGACATTGTAGGACAAGCGGGTATGCACCCGGATCACGGCCGGGAATATTTCGTAGTGCAGCACTTTTCCCTGCGAATCAATGTCCATTTGAATGGAAAGGGTCAGCCGGTCGACACCGGCATTCAAACTGCAGATACCGTTGGACAGGCGGTGCGGCAGCATTGGCAGCACCCGGTCCACTAAATAAACGCTGGTGCCCCGGTTCACTGCCTCCTGGTCCAGCGGGCTGTCTTCGGTAACATAATAGCTGACATCGGCAATGTGCACACCCAGCCGGTAGCGGCCATTCTCCAACCGTTCGATATTCACCGCGTCGTCCAGATCCTTGGCGTCTTCCGAGTCAATGGTCACGATCGGCAGGTCCCGTAAATCCCGGCGCCCGGCCAGTTCTTTGACGTTGATGCTGTCCGGCACAGCGGCCGCGGCCTGCTCCGTTGCCTCGGGAAATTCCGTCGGCAGGTTATGCTTTTTGATAATGGATAAAATTTCAATGCCGGGATCGCCGACTTTACCAAGGATTTCGATAATTTTTCCTTCGGCGCTTTTTTGTTTTTCCGGCCAGCGGGTGATTTCCACCACGACTTTGCATCCGGATTCGGCCCCCTGAAATTCTTCCTTGGGCACGAAAATATCCTGACCCAGACGCTGGTCATCCGGCAAGACAAAACCATAGTGCTTGCCCGCTTCGAAAGAGCCGACCACGGTCCGGTTGGCCCGTTCCACCACGCGGATGACCTCGCCTTCGCTAGCCCGTCCGCCGCTGCCGGCCGGACGGCTGCTGACCCGGATCACGACTTTGTCCTTATGCATAGCGCCGGTCATGGCATCGGGCGGAATAAACACGTCGTCCAATTCCGGATCTTCCGGAATCAGAAAGCCGAACCCCTTGGCACTGACGGACAAGGTGCCCACCAGCAGATTCATTCGTTCCGGCACGCCATATTTGTCGTGGCGGGTTTTAATGATCGCCGCCTTTTCTTCCAGTTGTTTCAACGCCGGCCAGAAGCTTGCCAGCGCCTTGCCCCGTATTTTCATGGCCGCCGCCAAATCTTCCGCGGTCAGCGGGCGATATGCTTCGGTGCGCATGAATTCCAGGATTTTTTCCAATATATTCATGATATCACTCCCGTCACCACCGCCACTTTGGCCTTGCCCTGAGCGGTCACCGTACCGTCCGGCAGCCGGACATCGGCGGTCATATCATAGATATTCCGGGTCTTGCCGGCAATTTTCGCGGTAATCGTCAGTTCTTGCGCGATGGGCGTCGGCTGGCGAAAGCGGACCTCCAGCCGGGCGGTAACGGCATTGACCCCTTTTACAAAAATATAGCGGGCCATCACTTCATCCAGCAGGGTGCTGACAATGCCGCCGTGCACGATGCCGTCATATCCCTGATGTTCGGGCCCGGCAACAAATTTTGCGCAATAAGTATCCTGCATTTCCTGAAATTCCAGTTTCAGTCCGATGGGATTCGCCGGCCCACAGGCAAAACACCATTGATTGATTTCTTCCATTTTGCACCTCTTTTAGCTTTGTTTTTCGGCCGCCTTTCGTTGCGGCGGCAGCAGGAAATATTGGCCGATATATATGATAAGGGCGCCGCCCGTTATGGCGAGCGCCGCAAAAATTCCAACACCCGGGTAAAAACTGTTTCCCGCTCTGTATCCAAAGTAATCAAATGACCGGATTTTTGTAACCAACACAGCTCCTTTTCCTGGCTGCCGGCCTGATCGTAAATATACTGGGCGCTTTCCGGCTTCACCGTATGCTCCCCCTGCGACTGCACCACTAATAGCGGTGCCGAAAATTTCGGCAGCAACCGGGTAACATCCCGGATCAGATCCAGCAAACTGGCGACACAGCGCAGCGGCGTGCGGTCATAATGAACCAGATATCTGGGATCCACGCCGGGTAGCACTCTGCGCCGCTTGGGCGCATAACTCCGAAACAAGCGGTAAAATGGCAAAAAACGCAGTCGTGAATCATTAATGTATACCGGAGCGCTCAAACAGGCCACCCGCGACACAGGCAGCTCCCGTCCCAATTTCAGCGCCAGCAGGCCGCCCATCGACAGACCCACCAGATGGATCTGACGGCAATGTCCGGACAGCACCCGATAGCCATCCACAACGCTGGCATACCAGTGCCGCCAGTCGGTACGGGCCATTTCCTCGACTGTGGTACCGTGTCCGGCCAGCCGCGGCGCCAGCACCGGATAACCGGCCCGGTTCAAATATTCGCCAATCAGCCTCATTTCCGACGGTGAGCCGGTAAAGCCATGCACCAACAGTACACCATCCGGGCGGCTGCCCGGCAAAAAAAACGTTTCCGCACCTTCCTGCATGGTTCACTCCATCCTTCCGTCATCTTCTGCGAATCTATTCCTATTATACCACCACCGGCGAAAAAGAACAGAGGACCGGCGCCAACACGAAAAAAGCGAGGCGAGAAAGCTTCCGCCTCACTTTATATTTTATTATTTCCCAATTCCAGACCCGCGTACAGTCCCACTGTCAGATCAGTCCCGGACAGAGAACCGATCGCCAGCACGGGCGCCAGCGCTGCCTTAATTGGTGCCATATCTCCCGACGCCAGCTGCCGGAGCAGCAGCAACACCCGCTCCCGTGCCCGGCCAGTCGCCGCCTGGCGCAGCATCGCCGCCGAAATATCGGTGGTGCGGCTGGTCGCGGCCAACACCAGGCGCTGACCAAACCGCCGGTATTCTTCGGAAAAAGGACCCGCCGCCATATTCACCGCCATCAGCAAACCACAGCAAAAATCATCACCGGAGGGAGTCAGGCCGCCGCCCAGTCCCAGCAAACGGACAGCGGCGGTGTCTGCGGCAGGCCAGTCAGCGGCCGCCAGTGCCGCCAGCAAGTTTTCCGCCCGTTGTTTTAGTGTCCGGGCCGTCACATCGGCAGTACCGGACGGCAGGAGCAGTTCCAGCATTCCCCCCGGCCGGCCCTGGCGGCGAATTTCCGCCGCCAGGCTGTCCAGTACCGCCCGCCCTTCCGGCGGCGACCAGCGAGGAAAGGAGGGCAATATTCCCTGCCAGACCGCCGCCGTTCTCCAAACCACCGGCACCGATCCCACTGTCAATATCCCCTCGGCCGACAACACGGCATCGCCGGCAGTAATCGGCCATTCCGGCCACGGTTTCCCTATTGCCACCCGCAGCGACAGCGGTCCCGGATCCATGCCGTCGGTGGTCAGGCTGTACAGTTCATCATCCGTACTGACGATGTTGATAACCTGCGCAAAAATACTGTGCACCCGGCCGCTAAACGTTCCCGCCGCCAGCCGGGCCAGAAACGGCGCATCGCCGGAGACGGCGGTAAGCATCGGTTTCCCAAGCCAAGAACCCCTCACCATTTCGCGCTTACTTTTCGTCGTAGGCTACGATCCGGCAAATGGACGATTCGCCGCCTTCAAAACGCCAGGGATAGCAGCCGATGATCAGTCGTTTGTTTAGAATTTTATCAATTTCTCCGCCAACATTTTCCGCATGGATAATGTCATGGGGAAAAAGGTCAATATGCATTAGCTGATAATGGTCGTCGGGGAAAATATCGCTGATGCTTTTGCCGAATTTTTCCTGGAAGTACTTTTCGCATTCCGCTGCCTGTTTTGGGCACCATTCACGAATTTTAGTGTTCATCGGATGGTCGGCGGAGCCGCAGTCCACGCCCAGCCATTTGAATTCCATTTTGCGACACCACTCGGAAAATTCCCGGGTAGGGCCGGGGTGTTTGACCATGTAGCGAACTTCGTCCCCGGCCGGCTGGTCCCAGCCATACTTATGATAGCCGGTGTTGATGATCAGGATATCTCCTTTGCGGACCTCCACCCGGTCGGTAATGTCTTTAGAAGAATAAATTCCGTAGTCTTCGGTCATATCGCTCAAATCCACCACCACGCCGGGACCGATCAGATCGGTCAGCGGAATGCTGGCGATGTCACGGCCATGAGTGCAAAAATGCAAGGAACCGTCCAAATGAGTACCCACATGGTTGGAGGTGGTGATAACCTGTCCGTTGGCGCCATTGGAACTGAGGCGTTTGAAAAACTTGACCTGCAGCGGTTCATAGGTCGGCCAGGGCGGCGTCAGATGGCTCAGTTTCTGCGTCAGGTCATACATGGTGATTTTGTCCCAGTTTTTGATCATGGTTATTTCGCTCCTTTTATGTTTTATTTGTTTCGGTTATTTATAATGATATCCGGTCGGCCAGCGCCAACAGCGCCTGGTCAAAGCATTCCCGGGGCGGATGAACGATGCCGGCGCCCACCTGGCCAATGCCCGCTTCCTTGTGGGCCATGCCGGTATTGATCACCGGCAAAATGCCGGTCCGCACTACCTTGCGCACGTCAATACCGGTGGCGGCGCCGCGGAAATTGAGATTGGGATTGGAGTAGTTGCTGTTTTCGGTCAGTGTAATTTCATGCATGGTCTGAGAATAACGCACCGCGTCCTCGACGCTGCCGCCGACGAACTGAACGATGGCCGGCGCACCACCCATGGCAAAGCCGCCGATACCGCAGGTTTCGGTAATGGCGCTGTCGCCGATGTCCGGGTTGGCGTCCTCCCGGGTAAAACCGGGAAACAATAACCCTTGTACCATTTGAGCCGGACCGGTAAACCAGGTATTTCCCGAACAGCCGCTGACCCGGATGCCAAATTCGACACCGTTGCGGCACATGGTGGTGACCACCGTGGAGCCTTCCACGCCGTGGGCTGCATCCAGAGCCGCCTTACAGGCGGGCATGGATAGGTTCAGGAAAAAATGATCGTTGGAATGGATGAATTCCAGTACCCGGACCTGGGTATCCCGGGGCAGTTCCGCCTTCAGCAGCCAGGGAGCAATAGCCCGGATAAAAAGACTGGTGCCGGCTTTGTTGCGGTTGTGGCATTCATCCCCCATATGCAACGCCTGGGAAATCAGTGAACGGACGTCAATGCCGCCGGATAGCCGAACCGCCGCCTGCAGTGCCGGACCCAACTCTTTTTCGATCCAGCGCAGCCGGTCGATCACTTCGGCGCTGTAGGCACCGTAACGCAGCACCTTGCCCAAACCTTCGTTCAGCGTGCAGTAGGAACGGTTGCCATGGGTCTTATTTTCCAGAATCTGTACCGGCATCGATGCCGATACAATTCCCGCCATGGGTCCGACAGCGCTGTGCTCATGGCAGGGAGCAAAACGAATACGGCCGGATGCCGCCAGCGCGATCGCCGCCGCCTCATCCGCCGCCAGCCCCTCGTAGAGCAGCGCCCCGATCACCGCACCCTTCATGGGCCCGGCCATGCGTTCCCAGGCAATAGGAGGGCCGGCGTGCAGAATGGTCTGCGGAGTCATCCCGGGAACTACCTTCAGCGCCGTATCCACATCCACCAATACCGGCTGCGCGCTGAGAATCGCGGCCAGCGCCCGGGCGTTGGCCGCCTGAATCACCGCTTCTTCCGCTTCCAGTCGGTCCAGTGCGTTCATCAGCTCGACATTTCCGCCCGCCGGAGGCCGCCAGTCCATTTGCACCACATCCGCGCCCTGATCCAACATATCCTGGCGGAAGGTATCCGTTCCCATATTGATAATGGCCAGCTTCTGTCCAAATAACTCTTGAATCAGCTTCATGCTCCTTTTCCTCCCTTATCCCACCATGGCAGCAGCCATTCGCGCCGCTGCCGCGTTGCTGGATGCCAGGGTCACGCCGGCGGCGTTGAGCCTGGTTTCCTGGTCCCGATAGTTTTGCGGGTCCTGTCCGGTGCCACAAAGATAACAGATGATTTCCAGATGTCTCCCGGCTTCCCGGCTCAGGCGCAGAGCTTCCTCAATCGCCGGCAGCGTCACGCCCACCGGATCGGGATGAGAGCCATAACCCAGCAAAACATCCAACAGGATAACCGCCACGTCCGGGTCCCGGGCTTCTTGCAGCAACCGCGGCAGGCGCAGTCCCGGTTCAATCATCGGATGGGGTTTGCCGACGGTAAAGGCGTCATCCCCCAGATCGATAAAGCTATGTCGCTGGCTGACGGTTGCGTCCTGCAAGCGCCGCTGGGGATCTTTTATTGTATTGCCGTACACCGGTCCCACGGCCCGACCCACCACGGCCACGGCTTCATCGCACAAGGTGCCGCCGCAAAACAATCCCCGGATAAACTTCTGTCCCGGACTCAACATTTTTCTGCGACCGGCAGCCCATTCCCGCACTGCCTGACTATCGTCCCGCGGAATCACAGCCTCCGTCTCACCCCGGGCCAGCGCGGCCGCCTGTCGTGACGCGGCTTCCAGGCTGCCGGTAAAGTAGAGGTTGTCTTCTACTTTCACCACCGGTTCCGAACCGATAAAACAAACGACCATTGGTTTACCGCTCTGACGGGCGGCTTTCAATATCCGGTCGGCCACTGCCGCTGCCGGTGGTTTGGAAATCAGCACGATCACTTTAGTGGCCTCATCCCAGGAAAGGGCCCGCAGGCAATCCAGCATCATCCGCCCTCCCACTGCTTCTGACAGATCGCGGCCACCCACGCCCAGCACTTGCGACACGCCGCCGCCATAACGGTCCAGCAGCACGGTGACTTCCTGAATGCCGGTGCCGGAAGCGCCCACTACACCGACGACGCCCGGCTTGACCGCGTTGGCGAAACACAAACCGACCTGATTGACAATGGCCGTGCCACAATCCGGTCCCATCATCAGCAAGCCCGCTTCATGAGCGTATGCTTTCAACGATTTTTCCTCTTCGATACTCACGTTGTCGCTAAACATCATGACATGCAATCCCTGACGCAGCGCCTGCCAGGCTTCCCGGGCCGCATACGCTCCCGGAACCGAGATCACGACCAGATTTGCCGGCGGCAGCGCTCGCACCGCGGCGTTCAAAGTCGCTGGCGGCGGCGCTGCATTTCCCTGCAGATTACCGGCCCGCTGCGACAGCGCCGCTTCCGCCTGCGCCACCGCCTGCTCGCAGATTGTTTCATCAAGCGCCCGGACCACGATCAGCAGATCGTTGGCGCCGCAGCCGGAAATAGCCGGCGTCAGCAATCCAATACCGTCCAACAGTTCTTTGTTCATGTCAGTGGCCATGGCCACCATCGCGTCACTGACGCCTTCCTGTTCGGCAATCCGGCCGGAAACGGACATGAGAACGACCGAATCGTAATACGCATTTTTTCTGATCAGCGTTCGTACCGCCATCGTATTCCTCCTTGTGGACTGATACCCATAATTTTCACCCATAATGCTATTTTTGCACAATTCACGTACTTTGTCCACGGGATAACGGCGGTAACGGACAATAAAAAACACTGGCCGCCCTTCTCACAAGGAGGGGCAGCCAGTGCCGGTCGCGCAAACTTCACGCAACAGAAGGATATCTGTCCACTGCGATTAGAAGAACAGCAGCGGCGCAATGATCAGGGAAATGGTACCCGCCACTTTGATCAGCGGGTTCATGGCCGGACCGGAGGTATCTTTGAACGGATCGCCCACGGTATCGCCGATAACAGCGGCCGCATGGGTCGGGGTTCCTTTACCGCCGTATTTGCCGGCTTCAATGTATTTCTTCGCATTGTCCCAGGCACCGCCGGCGTTGGCCATGAAGATAGCCATCAATACGCCGGCAGCGGTGGCACCGGCCAGGAAACCGGCCAGAGCCTTGGCACCCATCGCAAAACCAACCAGCAACGGCATGCCCACGGCGAATACGCCGGGCAGCATCATTTCACGAATAGCCGCCGCGGTACTGATATCAACGCAACGGGCATAATCCGGACGACCGGTGCCTTCCATAATCCCGGGGATCTCCCGGAACTGACGGCGCACTTCGGCAATCATTTCAAACGCAGCTTTACCCACGGCCTCCATGGTGAACGCGCAAACCAGGAACGGCAGCGTAGCTCCCAGGAAGATACCGATGATAACGCCCGGTTCCGTCAGGTTGACAACCAGGTGGCCATTAACCAGCAATCCGGACAGTTTGGGGTTTTTGGCGATTTCTTCGCCGAACGCGGTGAACAGCGCCAACGCGGTCAGCGCGGCGGAACCAATGGCAAAACCTTTGGCGATCGCTGCCGTGGTATTACCGACGGCATCCAGCTTGTCCGTGGTTTTCCGGACTTCCGGTCCCAGTTCGGCCATCTCGGCGATACCGCCGGCGTTGTCGGCCACCGGGCCGAAGGAATCAACGGCAACCACCATGCCGGCGGTGCACAGCATGCCCATGGCCGCCATGGCGATACCGTAGATACCGGCAAAATGGAACGCGATCCAAATAGCGCCGGCAAAAACGATCATCGGCAAGCCGGTACTTCTCAGACCGGTCGCGATACCGGCAATAATATTAGTGGCAGCACCGGTTTGCGATGCGTCCGCAATATGCTGGGTGGGAGGTTTGGCGCTGGAGGTGTAGTATTCGGTGATCATCCCCACCAATACGTTAACCACCAGACCAGAAACGATGGCGATGAAAATGCCGAAGCCTTTATCGCCGAAAATCATATTGGCCAAGCCGTAGGCCATGATAGCGGTTAATAAGTTGGTGCTCCACAGACCCCGGTTCAAGGCTGCCTGAGGATCACCATCTTCACCGGTGCGGACCAGAAAGATACTGATGATGGCGGCCACAATACCGGCAGCACCGATCAGCAGCGGGAACAAAACACCATTGATACCGAACAGAGTGTTACCAATCAGCATGGCGGCAATGGCGGTGGCGCCATAGGACTCAAACAAGTCGGCGCCCATGCCGGCGGTGTCACCCACGTTGTCGCCCACGTTGTCGGCGATAACAGCCGGGTTCCGGGGATCGTCCTCGGGGATGCCGGCTTCTATTTTACCTACCAGGTCAGCACCCACGTCAGCCGCTTTGGTATAAATACCGCCGCCGATACGGGCGAAGAACGCGATGGCGCTGGCGCCAAAAGCAAAACTGTTGATGACCACGGGATCACCGAAGATAATATACAGAACCGAGACACCCAGTAAACCCAGGCCGACAACCGACATACCCATGACGGCACCGGCGCGGAACGACACGCTGAGTGCGGCGTTCAGGCTGGTCCGGGCCGCTTCCGTGGTCCGGGCATTGGCTTTGGTCGTGGAAGTCATGCCGATGTAACCGGCAACCGCTGAACAAACAGCACCAACTAAAAATGAGACCGCGAGTTTGTAACCTTCAACAAAAAACAAAACGGCAAAAATTGCGATAGTAAACGGGATCAGTGTTTTGTACTGACGATTCAGATAAGCCATGGCCCCTTCAAAGATTGCCTGGGACAGTTCCTGCATCCGGGCGTTACCGGGACTTTCGCGCAACACGCTGTTCATGAAGTAAGCGGCGAAAGCCAACGCCAGCAGACCGGCCAGCGGTGCAATGTACAACAAATTCATTACTTTTTCTTCCTCCTTATGTATTTTATGATAGGAACAGAGGGACTTTGTGAAAATTCCCTCCTTCTTAACCTTAAAAATACCCCAACGTCACGTTCAGTCAACATTGAGGATTTTTATCTATGAGTTGACTGCCTCCGTTTCACGGCGGTTACTGCATCAGTTTCACCAAGGCCAGCGTCACCGCGCCAAACAGCAACCCGACAACAATCGTTACTTTAGCCAGTACTTCATCCATACCTTTTTTCTTGCCGCCAAACAGCGTTTCCGCGCCGCCGGCAATTGAACCTGACATTCCGGCGCTCTTACCCGACTGCAATACCACCGCCGCAATCAGGGCCACCGACAAAAGCGCTTCCACAATCATCAGAAACGTTACCACACACACACCCCCTACCCATACGTACCGTTATATTTTATCACACCTCCACACCCTTGACAATTGTTCAAGAAAATTTTGTTTCACCAGATGGCATGGCTGGCGTTGCAGAAAAAAGACCGGGTTTTCCCGGTCTTTTTTCTAGTAATACTGCCAGTGTTTGGGGTACGAAGTAACGGCGAAACCGACTGCACGAGAGGTCATTGTTTGAAATTGACATTCTCTACGTGGGTGTTCATATGGCTGGTGCATCCAAAACGGCCTTCCTGTTGCGCCACCTGGGTTCGGTTTTCACTCCCGCAGCGATCGCATTTTTTGTCGTTGGGATCTTTGTCTTCGGGTTGCCACATCAAGCCACAGTCACCACATCTGAACAAATAGTCCTTCGCCATTACTTTTCACCTCCTCCCGGTCTTTCTTAAAGAACGAACGGCGTTTTACAGTCAGCCCCTGCAGTCCGGCTGTAAGGAAAACGCCGTAGCGTCTCCTGCTCCGTTTGGCACCACAAGGCATCACCAACATTTGTTTCCACGCGCTCAAGTCCCGGGGTCAGGTTTTATTTTGTAAAACGGTTGACGGACTGGCCACCCAGATACTGAGCCATATCACCCAGTTCCTCTTCAATCCGCAGCAATTGGTTATATTTGGCCACCCGGTCGGTCCGGGTCGGCGCGCCGGTTTTGATCTGACCGGCGTTGACAGCCACGGCAATATCGGCAATGGTCACGTCCTCGGTTTCGCCGGAACGATGGGAAATGACCGCGGTGTAACCGGCCCGTTTAGCCATCTCGATGGCGTCAAAGGTTTCGGTCAGCGAGCCAATCTGGTTTACTTTCACCAGAATGGAGTTGGCGGTGCCGCTGGCAATGCCGCGACTCAAACGCTCGGTGTTGGTCACGAACAGATCGTCACCCACCAGCTGAATTTTACTGCCCAGGCGTTGGGTCAACAGCGCCCAGCCATCCCAGTCTTCTTCCGCCATACCGTCTTCAATGGAAATGATCGGATATTTTTCCACCAGCGCCGCATAGTATTCAACCATTTCGGCCGGTGTTTTCACCACGCCTTCGCCTTCCAGATGGTACTTGCCGTCTTTGAACATGCCTGAGGAGGCTACGTCCAGCGCCAGACAGACTTCCTGGCCGGGCTTATAACCAGCTTTGGTGATCGCTTCCACGATCACCTGCAGCGCCGCTTCGTTGGATTCGAGGTTCGGCGCAAAGCCGCCTTCGTCACCGATCGAAGTCGACAACTTGCGGTCCTTCAATACTTTTTTCAGGCTGTGATATACTTCGGCACAGGTCCGCAGCGCTTCGGCAAAGTCCGGCGCCGCCACCGGCATGACCATAAACTCCTGAATGTCCACGTTGTTGTCGGCATGCTCGCCACCGTTCAGAATGTTCATCATCGGCGTCGGCAGCTGTTTGGCGTTAAAACCGCCCAGATACTGGTACAGGGACAGTCCCAGCGCCGCGGCGGCCGCTTTGGCCACGGCGATAGATACGCCGAGAATGGCGTTGGCGCCCAGCTTGCCTTTATTCGGAGTGCCGTCCAGATCAATCATCGCCTGGTCAATGGCTACTTGATCCAGCGCATCCATACCGATGATCTCCGGCGCAATGATCTGATTGACATTTTCTACTGCTTTCAAAACCCCTTTGCCCAAATAGCGGCCTTTATCGCCATCCCGTAATTCCACCGCTTCAAAAATCCCGGTGGAAGCGCCGGAAGGTACAGCCGCCCGGCCCAGGGTTCCGTCTTCCAGCAGTACGTCGACCTCAACGGTGGGATTACCCCGGGAATCCATAATTTCACGAGCGTAAATATCGGTAATTGTCGTCACTTTCGTTCCTCCTTACAGTAAATCATCACTTGCCGGTCTTTGTATTCCGATTATGCTTTTTCCAGCAGACTCTGGCCGGTCATGGCCGCCGTCGGCGCCAATCCCGTCAGTTCCAGAATGGTCGGTGCAATGTCCGCCAGGATGCCCGGCCGCAGCCGGCAATTCCGGTGACGGTCCGACACCAGGATAAAGGGTACCGGATTGGTCGTGTGAGCCGTAAACGGCTCGCCGCTGACCGGGTCCCGCATCATGTCAGCGTTGCCGTGATCAGCGGTAATCATCGTGATGCCGTTCTGTTCACGGACGGCATCCACAATTCTGCCCACGCATTCATCCACCACCCGCACCGCCTCGATGGCCGCCGCCAGCAGGCCGGTGTGTCCCACCATATCGCCGTTGGCATAGTTGAGAATGATCAGGTCATGCTTGCCGGCGCGGATCTCCGCCACCGCCTGGTCAGTCACCTCACGGGCGCTCATCTCCGGCTGCAGATCATAGGTTGCCACTTTGGGCGACGGAACCAGAATCCGTTCTTCCCCTTTAAAAGGCGTTTCTTCGCCCCCGCTGAAAAAATAGGTAACGTGAGCGTACTTTTCGGTTTCGGCGATTCGCAGCTGCGTTTTGCCGGCCTTGCTGAAGATTTCGCCTAACGTCCCCGTCGGATGATTGGGCGGATACGCCACCGGTACACTGAAAGTCTCATCGTATTCGGTCATCGTCGCGTAGTGGAGGGGGATCCGTCCCGTGCGCCGCTCAAATCCGACAAAAACCGGACTGGTCAACACATGGGTCAGTTCCCGGCCCCGGTCCGGCCGGAAGTTGAAGAAAATCACACCGTCACCGGCCGCCATGCCGGCAAAACCGCTATTCTCCACCAGCGTCGGCAATACGAATTCATCGGTCTGCTGCTGGTCGTACGCCTGTTTCATGGCAGTGGCTGCGTCCGGAGCTTTCACCCCTTCCCCATAAGCCAGTACGGCGTATGCTTTTTCCACCCGGTCCCAGCGTTTATCCCGGTCCATAGCATAGTAACGTCCGGAAACCGTAGCGATTTTTCCCACGCCGGTCCGGGCCAGTTCCGCTTCCAGTTCGGCCACATAGCCGGCGCCGCTGGACGGCGGCGTGTCCCGCCCGTCCATGAACGCGTGGATATACACCCGCTCCAGTCCATAAGTTTTGGCCATGGCCACCAGAGCATATAAGTGGGTATTGTGGCTATGAACGCCGCCGTCAGATAGCAGTCCCATCAAATGCAGAGCGCCACCGCCGGCTTTCGCCTGCTCCATCACCTGTCCCAATACGGAATTGGTGAAAAAATCGCCATCGTGGATGGATTTGCTGATCCGGGTCAGTTCCTGGTAAACCACCCGGCCGGCGCCAATATTCAGATGCCCCACCTCGGAGTTGCCCATCTGCCCGTTGGGCAGACCGACGGCTTCGCCGGAGCAAGCCAGCGCGGTAACCGGATATTCGGCGGCCAGTTGTTCCATCCGGGCCGGCTTCGCCTGCGCAATGGCATTATAACTGTCGTTGGGATCGCCCAGACCCCAGCCGTCCAGAATCAGCAGTGCAACGGGTTGTTTCTTCGTCGTCACGTTCTATCTCCTATTACTGAAATAATTTGCCGAAGGTTGCGGCATCCAGGCTGGCGCCGCCTACTAACGCGCCGTCGATGTCCGGCTTGGCCATCAGCTCGGCGATGTTGTCGGGTTTGACGCTGCCACCGTACTGAATCCGCACGGCCGCGGCGCTTTCTTTGCCAAAAACGGCAGCCACTGTGTTCCGGATAAACGCGCAAACCGCGTTGGCATCATCGGAAGAAGCCGTTTTACCGGTGCCAATGGCCCAGATGGGTTCATAGGCAATGACCAGCGAGGCGACCTGCGCAGCGCTCAGTCCGGCCAGCCCTTCTTTCACCTGGACTTCCACCACTTTTTCGGTGGCGCCGCTTTCCCGTTCCGCCAGCGTTTCACCCACGCAGACAATCGGGATCAGCCCCGCCTTCAGGGCCGCTTTGGTCTTCTGGTTCACGCTGTCATTGGTTTCGGCAAAATACTGGCGCCGTTCGGAATGGCCGATAATGGCATAATCGCAGCCGATGTCTTTTAACATCCCCGGCGCGATTTCACCGGTATAAGCTCCCTGGTCGGCCCAGTGCATGTTCTGCGATCCCAGTTTCACCGGTGTTCCGGCCAAGGCATTTTTCACGGCCGCCAGAGCGGTAAAGGGCGGGCAAACCACCACTTCCGCGTTGCTGCCGGCAGCGGCCAGCCGGCCCACTTCCTTGGCCAGGGCCACTGCTTCTCCTAAGTTTTTATGCATTTTCCAGTTTCCCGCAATAATTGGTTTACGCAATGTTTTCGCTTCCTTCCTGTCTTCTTCTACTTGTCCGCCAGGGCCGCAATGCCCGGCAATACCTTGCCTTCCAGCAATTCCAACGAAGCGCCGCCGCCAGTGGAGATATGCGTAATTTTCCCGCTCAGTTTCAGTTTTTCCAGCGCCGCCACTGAATCGCCGCCACCGACAACGCTCTTGGCACCGGAAGCCGCCACCGCTTTGGCCACGGCTTCCGTGCCCACGGCGAAAGCGTCAAATTCAAATACGCCCATGGGACCGTTCCAGACAACGGTTTTGGCCCCGGCCAGCGCCTTGGCGAATTTCTCTTCTGTAGCCGGTCCAATATCCAATGCCATCCATTCAGCGGGGATTTGATCCACACTGACCACTTTACGTTGAGCATCGGCGGCAAATTTATCCGCCACCGCCACGTCCTCCGGCAGCAGCAGGTTGACCTGTTTGGTTTTGGCCGATTCAATCAGCTGGCGGGCCAGTTCCAGTTTGTCGCCCTCCACCAGGGATTTTCCCAGTTGATATCCCTGCGCCGCCAGGAAAGTGTTGGCCATGCCGCCGCCGATGATCAGCGTATCGACCTTACCCAGCAGATTCTCAATGACGCCGATTTTGTCGGAAACCTTGGCGCCGCCGATAATGGCCACAAACGGACGTTCCGGATTGCTGACGGCGTTGCCGAGGAACAACAGTTCCTTATCCATCAGGAAACCGGACACCGCCGGGATGTATTGGGTAATACCGTGTACCGAGGCATGCGCCCGGTGAGACACGCCAAACGCGTCATTCACGAGAATTTCAGCCAAACCCGCCAGTTGTTTCGCAAAGTCAGGATCGTTGCCTTCTTCTTCCGCGTGAAACCGCAGGTTTTCCAACAGCAAAATCTGTCCCGGCTGCAACGCTTTGGCCATTTCTTCCGTAGCGGCACCGACACAGTCCGGCGCCATCAGGACTTCCTTGTCGAACAAAAGCTGGGATAGGCGTTTCGCCACCGGCGCCAGTGAAAATTCCGGGTTGGGCTTGCCTTTGGGGCGTCCCAGATGGCTGGCCAGAATCACCGCTGCATTTTTTGACAACAGATATTCTATCGTCGGCAGAGTGGCCCGGATGCGGGTGTCGTCAGTAATGTTGCCGGCTTTGTCCATCGGCACGTTATAGTCAACGCGCACCAGCACTTTCTTGTGGCCGACATGCACGTCCTGTAAATTTTTTTTCTGCATATACTCATCTCCTCCACCACTTGTCGGTCATTCTTCGTTCGCAAAAACCGGGAGAGACACAGAGGGAGCAGAGTATAAGAGTGTTGTATTGCAATCCACTCAAAATTCCCCATTCCCTCTGTGTTTCCGCAACCGTTACGGCAATCGCCGCTCTTTACAGACCTTTGCTGACAATATAGTCGATCAGGTCAACCACCCGGCTGGAATAACCCCACTCGTTGTCATACCAGGAAACCACTTTGACCATGTTATCGCCGATCACCATCGTGGACGGAGCGTCAACGATGGAGGAATTGGCGTTGCCGTTAAAGTCTTTGGAAACCAGCTCTTCTTCGCAGAAAGCCAGGATGCCTTTCAGTTCGCCTTCGGCCGCTTTTTTCAGCGCCGCGTTGACCGATTCTACCGTCACCGGTTTTTCCGTGGTGACCACCAGATCAGTAACCGAAACATTCGGCGTGGGAACCCGCAGGGAAAAACCGTTCAGTTTGCCTTTCAGTTCCGGCAATACCAGGGCCACCGCTTTGGCGGCGCCGGTGGTGGTGGGAATGATCGACAGGGCAGCGGCCCGCGCCCGGCGCAGGTCTTTATGCGGCAAGTCCAGAATGTTCTGGTCGTTGGTATACGCATGAATCGTGGTCATCAAACCTTGTTTGATACCAAAGGTTTCGTTCAGTACTTTGGCGAACGGCGCCAGGCAGTTGGTGGTGCAGGAAGCGTTGGAAATGACGTGATGTTTGGCCGGATCGTATTTGGTATGGTTAACGCCCATAACAACCGTAATGTCTTCGTTTTTTGCCGGAGCGGAAATGATCACTTTTTTGGCGCCGGCCGTAATATGCGCCTGGGCTTTTTCCTTCTCAGTGAAGCGGCCGGTGGATTCCACGGCAATGTCAACGCCCATGGCTTTCCAGGGGAGGTTGGCAGGATCTTTTTCCGCCAGCACTTTGACGACTTTGCCGTTGACGGAAATGCCGCCTTCAACCACTTTCACTTCAGCATCCAGCGTGCCATGAACCGAGTCATATTTCAACAGATGCGCCAGGGTTTTCGCGTCGGTCAAATCGTTAACCGCCACAACTTCGACACCCGGATGTTTCAAAGCCACCCGGAATACATTGCGGCCAATACGGCCAAACCCGTTAATACCTACTTTTACTGTCATAATAAAATTCCTCCTATTCATTCTTCCATCAAGATTGATTTATTAAGGTCTGAATGGCCCTGGCTGCCGATTCGTCCGTAATCAGCACATCCTGAGCGCCGGCTCCGGCGACGGCAACAATCGCCTCCGCCTTCCGCCTGCCGCCCGCAATGGCGATAACTACGCCGATTCCCGCCAGGTCTTCCAGACGTAAACCCACACCACTGGTTACGTAAACAATCTTTCCTTCCGGGGTACAGTACTGTCCCAGCGCCTCACCGATGGCGCCGCGCCGGACAATCTCCGCCACCACACTGTCATCCAGGGCCCGCCGGGTGGCCATTTCCGCCGCCCCGCCAATGCCATGAACCAGAATATCGGCCCGCCGAATCATTTCGGCCACCGCCCGGTGATTGGCATCCTGCGCCAGAAACACTTCCAGCGCCTGTTCACTGACGCCGTCAGGCACATGCAGCAGCCGGTACCGGCCGCCCAGTTTATTGGCCACCACGGCGGCAATGGTGTTGGCCTGATATTCCACCAGTTCGCCCAGACCGCCCCGGGCCGGTACTACGGTGACGCTGGGCATGGCCCCGGTCACCGCTTCCGCAAAGTTGGCCATAGTGGACCCACCGCTGACAGCAACCACCATATTTTCCCTCAGTCGCTGGTTTAAAACCGCCACTGCGGCCCGTCCCAGTTCCCGGGCAACGGAATCATCTTCGTCACTGTCACCGGGAATGATAACAATTTGATTGAGCGCCAGCCGCTCTTTCAGCTCCGCTTCCAGTGACGCCAGGCCTCGCGTCAGGCGGATGTACTCGGCCAGTTCATCCAATATAGACTGCCCTTCCAACGTGATCACCATTCCCTGGGGTAAAAAATCCATCAATCCCTGGAATTTCAGATGATCCACCTGGGCCCGGACAATCCGTTCGCCGATACCCATCATGCCTGCCAACGCCCGGCGGCCCACCGGACCGGCGTACTGAACATGACGCAGAATCCTGTAACGGATCTCAATAGTTCCAAATAGTTCCGGAGCGATTTTCCGCTGCAAGCGAATGATTCTTTCCACGTCAGATCCTTCTTGGGACGTTTTTCGTCCCAGGGGAACATTTTTTGTCCCATCATCTTCTCAAAATATCCCAAAATACCATTCCGCATTTTCGGGATATTCTCATCTTCGGCATCCGGAGAAAGAAATCCTGCCTGTCAAGGCTTTTTGGTAAATATTTCGGGATATTTGAGTAATACTATTTGGAGTTGATTTCGCCCTGATAGACAAGTCCCCGGGAGGCATCAACAGTAACCACTTCGCCATCCGCCAGGCGGTCGGTGGCGCCATCGACCCCAACGATGACGGGAATACCATAACTGATGCCGACAATCGCCGCGTGCGAGGTCAAACCGCCTTCTTCGGCGATAATAGCAGTGGCCTTGGCGGCATAAGCGGCCGTTTCCTCGTCCACTGCGTCGATAACCAGTACGTCACCCTGGCGGAACTTCTGCATCACTTCCCGGTTGGAAGAAACCACGCAGGCTTTGCCGCTGGCGACTTTTTGACCGATGCCGGTACCCCGCAGCAGGATGTTGCCCACTACATGCACCCGGATCATATTGGTGGCGCCGGACATGGCCGCCGGTACGCCGGCGGTAACCACCACCAGATCGCCATCCTTGATTACATTGGCCGCCAACGCGCCCATCACGGCATTGGTGACGATTTCGTCAGAATTCGTCGAGCTAACCCCCAGCACGGGGTGTACGCCCCACAGCACCAGCATCCGTCGCAGCGTCCGCTCGTGCGGGGTAACCGCCACAATGGTTGCCTGGGGCCGGTATTTGGAAACCATCCGGGCGGTGTAACCCGCCTCAGTGGAGGTGATAATCGCCGCTGCGCCCAATTCATGGGCAATCTGCACGGTGGCATGGCTGATGGCATCGGTGGTCGTCCGCTGCGGTGCCAGACCCCGGGACAAAAACATCTCCTGATAACTCAGGGAAGACTCGGTGCGGATGGCAATCTGGGCCATCATTTTCACCGCTTCCACCGGATACTTGCCGGAGGCGGTTTCGCCGCTGAGCATGATCACGTCGGTGCCATCCATAATCGCGTTGGCAATGTCGCTGGCCTCCGCCCGGGTTGGCCGGGGATTGACCACCATCGACTCCAGCATCTGGGTCGCGGTAATGACCGGTTTGCCGGCTTTATTGCATTTTTGGATCAGCATTTTTTGGACCAGCGGCACTTCTTCCGTGGGAATTTCCACGCCCAGGTCACCCCGGGCCACCATGATACCTTCCACCACTTTTAAGATATCGTCAATATTCTGCACGCCTTCGGCGTTCTCGATTTTTGCAAAAATATCCATCTGATAGCCGGCTTCTTCCACCACTTTCCGGATCGCCAGCACGTCCGCCGACCGCTGTACAAAGGAGGCGGCAATAAAGTCCATCTGTTGTTCCACGCCGTATTGAATATCGGCCACGTCCCGTTCCGACAACGGCGGCAATTTCACGGCCACGCCCGGCGCAGCGACTCGTTTCAGGTTGCTGATTTCACCATTGTTCAACACAGTGGTAATGATATCCTGTCCCTGAACCTCATCCACCTGCAGACAGATCAGTCCGTCCGCCAGCAGAATCATGTTACCGGGACAAACTTCTTCCGGCAGTAAGGCATGGCTGACGGAGGCGATTTCCTTGGTTCCCGATACGTCCCGGCCGGTCAGAATAAATTTTTGACCGGCTTCCAGCATCACTTTGCCTTCGGCAAATTTCCCCAGACGCATTTCCGGACCTTTGGTATCCAGCATCAGCGCCACCGGCTTTTTCATTTTGGCTGATGCCGCCCGGACCATGGCAATACGTTGGGAATGTTCCTCATGCGTGCCATGGGAGAAATTAAACCGGGCCACATTCATGCCCGCTTCGATCATTTGTTCCAAAATCCCCGGCTGATCGGTGCTTGGCCCTACTGTACAAATAATTTTTGTCTTTTTTATCATAACGGACCCCCTCAACTCCTCAATTCAAAATCCCCTATCAGGGCAACAAACATATACATCATTCAACCTCGAAAACAGCCAAAAGTTTTAATCTTTCGGTCAGTATTAAGCAAAAGCAATAAGTTACCTTACTAAGTTTTATTCTCCTGCCGCAGCGTTTGTCCTGCCTAACATAGGAAAATATTCGGTAAAATTTGCGTTATCTTTTTCCGTAACCATTGGCGACCAAGGTCATTGGGTGCAGGGTCCGGGCGCCGGTGCCGTGGGCAATCTGCATCCGGCAGGTGCCACAGTCGGACACTACGCCATCCGCGCCGCTTTCGCGGATTGTGCGGAACAGATCTTCGCCAATGGCCATGGAAATATCATATTTATCGTCTTTGAAACCATAACTGCCGGAAATGCCGCAGCAACCGGCATCGGCGTCGGTAATCTCAATATCCGGCAACAGCCGCAGCAGTTCCAGCGCCGGCCGCCCAATCCCCTGAGCCCGCAAATGGCAGGGGGCATGGTACAGATATTTACCGTTCTGCCGAATAAAACCGGTGTTCAACCGGCCCTGGTCATAGAGCTCCAGTAAAAATTCCGTGGAATCATACAACCGGGCGGCCACCGTTTCCACGCCGTCAATCCGGAACAATTCCTGATATTCCCGCTTTAGCATCAAACCGCAGCTGGTGCAGCAGGTAATCACCGGATAGCCTTTGTCCGTCAGACGGCGCAGCGCCTGAATGTTTTTTTGCGCATTGGCGGCGGCTTCTTCCAGATAACCGCCGGCCACCATCGGTGAGCCGCAGCATTCGGTGTCGTCCGGGACAATCACCTCATACCGGTTGGCCTGCATCACCGCGACAAAATCCATCCCCACCTGCGGGTCATTGTAGTTAATAAAACAGCCGGGGAAAAAGACAATTTTGTCCGGATATGACTGCTGTTTTAAGGCACGAAACTGACTGACAAAGGTCCGGGACGCATACTTGGGCAACCGGCGTTTGGTGGTGATGCCGATTTTTTTCAGCGCGATCCTGGTCAGGGGATTATCCGCTCCCATATTGGCTACGGCCGCCATCGGGCTGTTCATTTGGCCCATTTTCTCCGCATGGGCTAAAATCCAGTCCCGCAAGCGGTGCGGATGCTTCTTATAATATTCGCCCCGGGCCAGCATATTCATCGTGGAGGGAGAAACTCCCGAAGGACAGGTAATATCACAGTTCTTACAATTGGAGCAGTATTCCAGGGAAGGGTCTTCATCATGTAGCAGCAGCCGGTAACGTTCCAGCGCCGGACCGCTCAGCTTGGGTCCGCGAAATTTGCTGGTAACGGCAGCAACCGGGCAGTGCACCACGCACGAAGTACAGGCCGTACATTCATCCGGTAAATTTTGGTGTTTTTTCATATTGGTTTCTCTCCTTAAACAGACAAACTTGCCTGATATCCCGTTACAATAGCCACGCCATTGCCGGATTTCTCAAAGCTGAAATCATAACCCGCCAGATTACGTCCGGCCACAAACACATTGGATAAAATCGGCTGTCCGGCCGCATCAACCGGCGCCATCCGGCCATCGGCCACGATGCCGATTTGGGCAAAAGGCTGCCGGGTGCCAAACAGTTGGGGCGCACCCCATTCTTCCGGATTCGCCGGCGCCGCCACCGGTAAATCAAACACGGCTTCCGTCGCCCGTCCCGGCTGCGATCCGAGGCCGCCTCCGAAGAAGCCGCCGGTGGTCAAAACGAAGGATTGGGCCCGATACGTCCTCTCCCGGTCCAGATTACCGGTCTTTATAGCTATACAGCGGCCATTTTCCACTACCGAACCAGTCACAGCCGCATTTTCCACTACGGTAACCCCGGATTTTTTGGCGAAATTCAGCCACAGGTTACGCAACCGCAAGCCGATGATGGCCGGCGGCAATCCGGTCGATTCCACCAGCCGGTAACCACCGGTTTTTTCCAGTTCCTCAGCCACAGCATAGCTGGGCTTGGTACCCAGAACCGGCGGCACAATCACCACAGCTCCAGGCGGCAGTGCTTTTTTCAACTGTTCCGCACAGGAACGGCGGCCCGCTTCCGTATCCAGCCAGCGCGCCACTTCCAGCGCGGTAATGTCCCGCCCCTCGTGCATACCGGTGTCCAGCCAGACCACCGAAAATTCTTTTTTGGCGTAAACGGGGATTTTCGCCAATCCCTGGACCACAATTTGCGGGTAATAATCTTTGAGCCGATGAAAGCCGGCCACAAAAATTTTCTCTGCCGCTTTTAGCGGCGCCGTGTCCATAGTTTTCGGAATCAGGCAGGTCGGTTTCAACGTACCGGCGGCAGTGGGCACCCAATAGTTCTTCTCCGGACTGCCGATATACTCGTAGCCTTCCTGACGGCAAACCGTCTTGAAATAATCCAGCGCCGCCTGAATACCAGCCCGGCCGATCTTAGAATACGGATGAGTGTCCGGCAGTTCCGTCAATCCCTGTTCCGGCGACGCCAAAGGCCGTCCTTCACCCACATAGCCCAAAAGATCCACCGATCCGCCGCCAATAGCCAGCGTTCCGGCTCCTTTGGTCAGCATTAAAACTTTTTTATTGCGTCCGGCGGCGCCGGCTGCGGCTATCAGACCCGCCAAGCCTCCGCCGACGACAATTACATCATATTCCCTCATCATGAATCGCTCCATTTATGTTTAATGTCCCATCATAAATACCCCGCATCAGTTCCGCCTCCCGCAGTTGGTTGGCCCACAGCGCCGGGCGGATCCCGTTCCAGCGTGCCTGCAAAAAGTCCTGCAGCAGTTCCGGTGCTCCCTTGCCATGTCCCAAGTCATTCAACACCGCCGTGCCCACGCTGCGGAATCCGCAGAACGCACCCTGGCAGGTACCCATACCCATCCGGGTTTTTCGGCGCACATCCTCCAGGGAATAGCTGGTGGGATCAGCCGACACTTCTTCAATTTCCGCCAGCGTCACCATTTCGCACTCGCAAACCAGCTGGTTCTTGCCTTCGCTGTTTTTCATCCGCTCCAGCACCGGTTCCAGACGGGTTCCCAGACGTGAAACCGCCCGTTCCAACGAATAGGCCGGAAAGTATTCCCGGGCTTTCTCCACCAGTTGGGCGGAAGGTTCTTCAATCAATGGCTCTTGGGCGGTTCGGCATTCTGTTTTTACGCCCAGTTGAGCACAGACAAAATCAGCCATTTTTTCCGCCATCAGCCGGTAGGTGGTAAACTTTCCGCCGACAATGCTGGCCAGGCCCTGCAGGCCTTCCTTGCGGTGATCCAGGATGGTAAAGTTCCGGGAAGCCGCCCGTCCGGAGGCATTGGGGTCGGCGCTGTACAGCGGCCGGGTACCGGCAAATACCCTCAGAATCCGATACTTTTTCACATCTTCAAAAGTGGCTTCGCCAATATCCAGCAAATTCATCACTTCTCTGGCACTGGGAACAGTATCGTCAGGCCGGTCAGCCGGAGACGAGGTGGTGCCTAGAATCGTAATGGAACCATGAGGTACGAAAATATCGCCGTCAGACGCGGGCCGTAAACGGTTGACCACCCGACTGGTGAAGCGGTGATTAAAGGCAATCAACACACCCCGGTCCGGTTTTACGTTAACAGGAATGCCAGCCATTTCCGTGATTTGGTCTACCCAGGATCCCGCCGCGTTGACAACATAATCACAGGCAATGGAATCAGTTTGTCCGGTCAGGGTATTACGCACTTTTACCCCGGTTACCTGGCCATTTTGATGTTCAATCCCGACAACTTCCGTATAGGTCCTCACCTGCCCGCCATACTTCCGGGCCGACATGACGTTTTGCCAAACCAGCCGAAAACCATCGATGGCCGAATCCGGCACCCGGTATACCGCCAGCGCCTTTTCCGTCATTTGCGGTTCCAGCCGCAATGCTTCCGCGACCGAAAGCGGCGTGGCATTGATTCCCACCTGATGACAGGCTGCCACCCACTTCGGTTCGAAATCCTCCGGGTCTCCCGGCAAACGGACAAAAAAACCTTCGGTCTCTTCCACGCAGTGCTTGGCTACCCGACGCAGAATCATATTTTCCTCAATGCATTCTTTCGCCGATTCCGCATCCTTCACGGCATAACGTCCGCCGCTGTGCAGCAGCCCATGAAAGCGCGAACTGGTACCATAAGCCAGATCCCGCTGTTCCAGCAAAACCGTCTTGACGCCCCGCATGCATAGGTCGCGGAACACACCCACGCCGGTGGCGCCGCCGCCGATGACAACTACTGTAGTTTCTTGCATCCTTAACAACCCTTCCCTGTTAAATTACCAAAACAATATTTTGAATCCATTTTTTGGATATTCTCAGCGAGACAAAAGCCCCCCTGCGCCTGCCAAAGACAGACGCAAAGGGACTTCTCTTTAACTCTGAGCCCCGCACATATATTTTTTTAGTCTTCCCAATCCATGGCCCGTTTAACGGCTTTCTGCCAACCTTTGTACAGTTTGTCACGTTCAGCGCCACCCATTTTCGGTTCAAATCGAGTGTCCAGTTTCCAGTGATGGAGAACGTCTTCTTTGTTTTTCCATACGCCGGTAGCCAGACCCGCCAGATACGCAGCACCAAGGGCAGTAGTTTCCGTAACCTGGGGACGGTCAACCGGCACGCCGAGGATATCGGCCTGGAAGCCCATCAAAATATTGTTGGCCACCGCGCCGCCGTCCACTTTCAGTGCCTGCAGCTTGATGCCGGAATCTGCTTCCATCGCGTTCAGCACGTCTTTGGTCTGATAAGCCATCGAGTCCAGCGTAGCCCGAACCACATGAGCTTTGGTCGATCCACGGGTCAGACCCAAAATGGCGCCGCGGGCTTTCATATCCCAGTAAGGGGCGCCCAGGCCCACGAAGGCCGGAACCATATACACGCCTTCCGTGCTGGGCACTTTACCGGCGTAATATTCGGAGTCAGGAGCGGCTTCAATCAGTTTCAAACCATCACGGAGCCACTGTACCGCAGCGCCGGCAATGAAGATACTGCCTTCCAGCGCGTATTCGACTTTGCCGTCCAGGCCCCAGGCGATGGTGGTCAGCAAACCGTTTTTGGATTCATACACTTTGTCACCGGTATTCATCAGCATGAAGCAGCCGGTGCCATAAGTATTTTTCGCCATACCGGGTTGGAAACAGGTCTGGCCAAACAAAGCAGCCTGTTGGTCACCGGCAGCGCCGGCAACCGGGATTTCCGCACCGCCGAATACGGCGGGATCCGTCTTGCCGTATACTTCGCTGGACGGGCGTACCGTCGGCAGCATGGAGGCGGGAACCGTCAGTTCCTTCAGGATTTCTTCGTCCCATTTCAGTTCACGGATGTTGTACATCAGGGTCCGGGAAGCGTTGGAGTAATCGGTAACATGCACTTTACCGGCAGTCAGTTTCCAGATCAGCCAGGTGTCAATGGTGCCGAACAGCAATTCGCCTTTGTCGGCTTTGGCCCGGGCGCCTTCCACATTGTCCAGAATCCACTTGACTTTGGTACCGGAAAAGTACGCATCCACTACCAGTCCGGTTTTTTTCTTGAACATCGGCTCAAGGCCTTTGGCTTTGATCGCATCACAGATTTCCATCGTTTGGCGGGATTGCCAGACAATAGCATTGTACACCGGTTTACCGGTGGCTTTTTCCCAGACAACAGTGGTTTCACGCTGGTTGGTAATACCGATGGCGGTGATATCCTTATGGCTGATGCCCGCTTTGGCGACTACTTCGCTCACAACACCAATCTGAGTAGCCCAGATTTCGTCCGCATTATGTTCAACCCAGCCCGGTTTGGGGAAAATTTGGGTGAACTCTTTTTGGGCCACAGCGACAATGCTGGAAGTTTCATCAAACAAAATCGCCCGGGAACTGGTCGTGCCTTGGTCAAGCGCCAATACGTACTTCTTCGACATGAAATCCACTCCTCAATTCATAATTTTATTGTTGAGCCGCTGCCGGCACCGGCTTCCCGGCACCGGCAGCAGCTGTTCCAACCGCCGGAAACATACGAATCAATCTTACAGGATACCAATGGCTTTACCGATCACTACGGATAAAGCACCGCCAACCATCGGACCCACTACCGGAATCCAGGAATATTCCCAGTCGGAGCTGCCTTTGCCGGCAATCGGCAGAATGGCATGAGCAATACGGGGTCCCAGGTCACGGGCCGGGTTCAACGCATAACCGGTAGGACCACCCAGGCTGAGGCCCAGAGCCCAGATCAACATGGCAACCAGATATGGACCGAAACCGGCGGCAAATTTCGCGCCGCCGCCGCTGACTTCTTTCGAGAAGATCACGAAGATCATCAGCAACAGGAAACAGGTAGCAATAATTTCACAAAGCAGATTGGCTGTCGTATTGCGGATAGCCGGACCAGTGGAGAATACAGCCAGTTTCAAGCCGGGATCTTCGGTTTTTTCCCAATGCGGCAGGTACGCCAGCCAGCAGATAGCTGCGCCAACAATGCCGCCAGCCAGTTCAGCCAGCATGGTCATGACTGCATGCCCCGGAGAATACACGCCTAGCATAGCTTTGGCCAAAGTAACGGCCGGATTGAGGTCCGCCTGGGGAGCGCCCGTAGCAATCGCGCTGTACACACCCAGTAATACGGCCAAGGCCCACCCTGTGGTAATTACGATCCAGCCGCTGCCATTCCCCTTGGAATCTTTAAGCAACACGCAGGCCACAACACCACAACCAAAAGTAAGCAACACCATGGTTCCAAAAAATTCGCCGAATAAGTTCGTCATAAATAAAAGTCCTCCTTATTATTAAGAATCATTTGAACCGGATACTTTTTCACCTGTCTTACCTGTTTGATGCTTTGCCCACACTTCTCCCGCATTTTCGCGTTTTACTGCCCGCATCCCTCCCCACTGCGACAAGGAAAAATCCAAACATGCAACAGACAGCCGCCTGCAACTACAGCCAGCGCCATACAAATTTGGACTCTCTCAATGTCTCTGTCCCATATTCTCCTATATCTAGAAACATTCTGTATCAAACAGAATATTCC
>DATMYQ010000009.1:0-26170 GCA_035560935.1 Patescibacteria group bacterium
AAGATAGTCTTTATGATGTAGCTACAATCCGCTGCAGCATAATAATGGTTAAGGAGTTGGAAGCGATGGAAAAGCCGGTTATCAGCCAAAAAGAACCGATTGCGGTCAAGGTGGAAAAAGGCCAAACGTATTATTGGTGTGCTTGCGGCCGAAGTGCCACCCAGCCGTTCTGTGATGGTTCCCATAAAGAAACTTCTTTCCAGCCATTGGCGTTTACCGCCGAAAAAGATGATACCGTTTATTTATGCGCCTGTAAACAAACAAAGACGCCGCCGTTCTGTGACGGCACCCACAAAACCCTTTAATCAATCCGCAGCAACGTGACCTTTTTGTTGCCGGTGCCTCAGCTGCTGTTAACACTCGTTTCAGACCCTGGTCGGAAACGGGTGTTAACAGCTTTTTTATCATTCGGGAATGTCATTGATTCTTATGCAAATGGCGGCACAGTCGTCGTGGCGGGTTTTGCTGGTTGCCATTTCTTTGATCCTGGACATGGTTTGTTCAAAGGAATTACATGGTGACATCGCCCGGGCTGACATCCATTCGGTAATACCATCCGTCATGAAATAAAACGTGTCTCCTTTTTGTATCGGTATCGTAACGCTGTTGATTTCAATATCCGTATCCGCCAGAATTCCCATCAAACTTCCCGGCAAAATAACCCGTTCCATACTGCCGGCGGTTAATGTGTAAAACTCGTTAATACCACCCGACCAGCAGGCAATCTCCCGCCGGGACAGATCCACATCGAACACAATCATGGCCACAAAAGTTTCTTCGGGCAGCATCTTCATAAATTGCCGGTTCAGCCGCCGCAAGGCACCGACTGACCAAGTGGTCTCCAACTCCATTTCCTTGTGCATCAGCACGGATATGGCGGAAGTATGCAGCGCGGTTGCCATCCCATGCCCGGTGACGTCGATAAGATATCCCCGGAGTTTTCGTTGATCCCCGGAAACCTGGTAACCGAAATAATCGCCGCTGACGATGTGCAGCGGTTCAAAGACCGTACGGATGCTCAAATACTCCTGTTCCTCATCACTGGGCAGCATCGTTTTTTGTACCGTCCCGGCAATTTCGACTTCGCGCTTAATATCCTCGCGCAATTTCCGTTCCTGGGAAATGTCCCGGTGAGAAACCAATACCAGTTTTTTCCCCTGGAAATTGATCAAAGAGCCGGTCCGTTCCGCCAAAAACCGCCGCCCTCCTTTATGAAGATACTGCCCGATCCCGGAAGGAAATTTCCCCTGCGTCAACAACTGATCCACGATCCGGTTTCTTTCCTCGACACTATAGGCCACAATATCAGCCAGGGTTTTGGTCAGTAACTCCTCTTCCGGATATCCGAACATCACAGCGCTGGCGTTGTTGACTTCCACGATGCCCATCGTCGCCACGTCATAGACAACGACTGCCTCGGAAGACTGTTTAATCAACGCTTCAAAACGCTCCCGGCTTTCGTTCAGCGCGGACTCAATCCGTTTTCGTTCGGTAATATCGGTAAACGTCACGACAACACCGTAGGCTTCCTTCTTTTTTGCCCAAAACAGCGGCGTAAAAGTGATGTACAGCCACAGCTGCACTCCCCCCGTTTGCTGCAACCCAATGATCTTTTCTGCACTGTCACCGGATTGCAAGGCGAGCACCACTGGACTATGATCATTGTCAATCGGCTGTCCATTCTCATCAACGATGGACCAGCCGGGATAAAATGAAGGCTTGCCCAGCAATTGCTCCGCGGTTAATCCCAGAATTTTTTCCGCGCTGCCATTGCAGGCGCAAATTAAGCCGTTGGCGTCAAAAAGCAGCACCCCTTCGGCCATCGCCGCAATAATCGCATGATAACGATTTTCTTTTTCACGAATCACCTGGTTTATCCGCTTGATCAGGAATATGCTCAAAGCCAGCAGGCAGACACTGATCAAAAGCAAGCCTGCAATATAGATCTGTTTCCGTTTTTCATACGGCGCAAACACAGTCTCCGCCGATACGCCAACCGATATGATCAATGGATAGTCCGGCATCACCTGATAACTGCGCACCCGCACGGTATTATCAACGATACTCTGCGAAAAAAACGTGCCCTGTTTGGCTTTCAGCGCCCTTTGCCGCAAATCTCCCGCCACTACATTCTGACCCACTTCCAGAACGTTTTTCACCTGGCGGGCCCGAACCACCCCATCCATGCCGGTAACGGAAACCAGCTTATCATCACCAAGTTCCATATCTTGGTAAAAATCCGAAAAGGTGTCGGAACGCAAGCCAATATAGGCTACCCCGGCAAAACTTCCATCCGGATGATTAATGCGCAGACTGAGCGGGATAACATTCTCGCCCGTCACCAGTCCTTTGATCGGTTTTCCAATGTTTAAATTGCTGTCCGCATGATCCCGATGAAAGATAAAGAACTCCCGGAAAGCATAGTTCGGCAGCCCGCTGAGTGGCATAGCGCTGATCGTCGCGTCTCCCTGCGCATTCAGCACAGAGTACATGTTATACCCTGACTTTAACCGCAAATGCTGCTGAAAATCGGCATACGCTTCCGTATTCTCGCCATACCGTTCATACAAAGCTTTTAAGGTTTGCAGCTCATCCTCGGCGTTCGAAATGGACTCCCGCACATGAGCTTCCAATGCCCGCACTAAATTCATGGTTTCCCGCGAAGCTTCCGTATACGTCCGGTCATAATCGTCCGCAATCTGGTCCCGTACCCAGGCACAAAGAAATGCAATGACAATAACCGTCACCATCGCGACGCTCAGTACATAGCCTGATGCCTCCCGCTCCGACACCTTCCAGGAAGCAACCGGCTTCTCTCTTTTTTTCATTAAACAAACCGCTCCTTTATTTCCTCACGACCGCTTCTGTAGCGCGGGCAAAACGTACAGACAGTTCATGCTTTGCCGCCTGATATACTGCGGCTCCGCACTGTCAATTATTCTACAAGTTTCTACTCTCTCCTTTAATTTTTTCACCTCGCGCTGACATTATCCGTCAAATTCCGAATGTACATTTTCCCGGCAGGAAAGAAAAGAGCGGAACGTTTTGCGGTAAACCCATTTCTACCACCTTACAAAAAAACAGCATTCATCCGCGAAAAGATGAATGCTGCCACAAGCAGTAGTAAACGCCCGCCTTTATGCTTTTTTGCTCTCTATGATCAAGTTCTCATACCGGAAAAACCCCAGCGGATTCATCTGCAATCCGGCGAGAGTATCCTGACTCGCCACCCCCATATTGGGATGATACAGGAAAATCCAGGGCGCATCGTCCACGATGATTTTCTGGGCTTCCTGATAAATACTGTTGCGTTTGGCCGGATTAATGATTTTTTTAGCCCGCTCCAGTTTCTCGTCAACAATCGGGTTTACGTAGTGGGTCCGGTTGGTCTTCAACCCCTGACCCACAATCGGCTGCAGGAAATTATCCGGATCGCCAGTATCGGCAATCCAGCGGCCCACAAACAAATCGCAGCCGGCGATAGACTCCGGCAACAAATATTTCGACGGTGGGACGTTGATCAGACGGCACTCGATTCCGACCTCTCCCAAATCCTCCACAATGTATTTTGTCACCTTGTTAAAGGCCGTGGCATCCGCGCCGTCCCGCAGCAGAATCTTTAGCTGGCAGCGCTTTTTGTCGGAAATATGTTTATGGATGATTTCCCGGGCCAGGCGGGGATTATAAGGATAACCGTCCAGGGTCGTGTCATTCAGTAAATTCGGCGGAAACGGCCCTTTCGCTTCCACACCCATATCGCCTAATAATTCATCAATGATTCGCCGCTTATTGACGGCATAGTTCAGCGCTTGTCTGACTTCTTTATTCACCGCAAAAACGGAGTTTGCCTGCAAATTAAAGCCAGCATAATAAATACCCAAAATACTGTCGACGTCCCATTTTACATGGGGAGCCGCCTTCACCCGGTCGGCCGCCGCTTTGGTATCAACGAAAATAAAATCGTATTTTTTGTCCAGGAAATCGTCCACAGCGTTTTCATTGGTCAGCCTGATATCAATTCTCTTAATGTACGGTTCGCCGTTGAAATAGTCAGGAAACGATTCCAGTTCGCAAACCTTTTCCCGCACATTCAGCTTATACGGACCGCAACCGACAACGTTGCCTTGTTCGATCTCTTCCCGGGCCACAATACCACAATAAAACTGTCCGATATTCAGCAAAAATCCGCTGTAAGGGCTCGAAAGCTTTATGCTGATCCGGTACCGGTCCAGAATCTGTATCCCGCTGATCTCCCGGGCGCTGCCGCTGGCAAATGCCTGGCTGCCTGCCACATTCTGCAGGCACCAGGCATTCGGGGAATGGCTGTCCGGATGCAGAATACGTTCATAGCTGTATTTTACATCCTCTGCCGTAATTTCGCGGCCATTATGAAACCGTGCCCCTTTGCGCAAATTGAACACCCAGGTGTTATCCTCCTGCAAGCTCCAGTTTTTGGCGATGCCCGGCGACAGGTGACCGGATTCGTCAATCGTCAACAGTCCCGCATGGACATTGGAAAAAATATGTCCTCCCAGGTAGTCCGATGTTTCCAGCGGATTAAACGACCGTATTTCATCGGGCAGGCAGGTGGCAATCACAATCCCCTGATAAGCCGGACAATCGATCTTCTCCAGCATTTGGCCGCTGATCCGCCGGAGTCCCGCCGAGGATTTATTCAGCGACTCCAGCGCAAATTTCGTAAAAAACGTGTACAGCGAAGCCAGTTCCGAAACAGACATCAATTGTGTGCAAGTACCGCGCATTTCCTGGGTGGACCGGATAATATCCTCCAGTGCCGTCGTTTGTTTGGCCAGCGCATTGTTGATTTCGTCGGATATGTTATTGCTGTTTTTCACCGCGTTAATAATATTATGGAACACCGTTGCGGTTTCATTGGCAATATCCGCGCCAGACTGAACCTTTTGAATGATAGCGTCCATCGATTGGGTGGTATCGGCAATGCTGCCGTTGATTTCATTAATGATGCCGCTAATATAATCGACGGATTCAACGCTCCGCTCCGCCAGGTTTTTAATTTCATGAGCCACCACGGCGAAGCCCCGTCCGGCGTCGCCGGCCCGGGCCGCTTCGATCGAAGCGTTGAGCGAGAGCAAGTTGGTGTTATGGGCAATTTCCTTGATGACATTAAGTAATTCATAAATCTGCCCCGCCTTGACGTTCAGTACGTTGGCCACCTGTTTGGCATCCTCCACCGAATCCGCGATTTCATCCATTGCCTGTATTGATTTTTGCGTAGCCGTGCTGCCCTGACTGGCCACTTCCAGGGTTTGCCGGGAAATTTGCCGGGCGCTCTCGGTGCTGGCGAACACTTCCTGCGCCAGCGCCGAATAGGAACCAATTTCATCCACCACTTTCTCGGTGGATTCCATTTGACCATCGATAAATTTAGTGATGCTGTCGGTAATACTGATAAGATTATCGGCAACGACCCGGGTTTCTTCGATCTTATTACCAATCCGGTTAACAATACATTCCTGGTTGTGTTTAAGAATGCCTATGTGATCGTTTTGCACCGATCCGGCGAGCAAACTCCATTCCGGTTCTTGTTCTCTGTCGTCCGGCTTATGCTTTTGTTTCATCCATGAAAACATGCAGTTTCTCCTCCTGTCTTTTCGAATCACCAATACTGGATTATTTCGCAAATAGCAAGAATGGTCTTCCCATTCTCCAACATTTTAAAAATTCCTTTTTTATCAGTAAAAACGCCGTATTCTCCCCGTTGCCCCACCCTTTTTCCAGCATCAGCATCGCTTCTTTTCCACATTTTAATGCTTAGTTGGTCCTGATAATTTCAACCAGCAAACGAGTTACGGTTTCCAGATCCGAAATCAAAATACTTTCCTCTTTCGTATGTACATTGGTCATACCTACCGCCAGATCCACCGCCGTGATCCCTTTTGCATTAAAGACATTGCAATCACTGCCGCCGCCCGTGGAAACCAATTGCGGCTGAAGTCCCAGCTGTTCCATCGCCTTGACACACTGACGCACCAGCGGATTATCCGCCGTCAGTGTAAAAGCCGCATAGCTGCGCTGGATATCCACCTGGGCGCTGACGGAAAATTCCCGGGCTGCCGCTACAAAACACTCTTTCATGTGAAGACTCTGGGCATCGAGTTTTTCGTTGGACAGACTGCGGGCTTCGGCAATGATTTCCACCCGGTCAGCAACGATGTTGGTGGCCTCTCCCCCTTTGATCGTTCCGATATTTGCGGTGGTCTCCGCGTCAATGCGCAACAGTTTCATCCGGTCAATAGCCCGGGCCGCCACCTGAATCGCGCTGACGCCCGTCTCCGGCGCTAGGCCGGCGTGAGCGGATTTCCCCTGAATAGTGGCCTTAATCACGTCTTTGGCCGGCCCCTGTACGACGATGGTGCCCGGTGTTCCTTCCGCATCAATAATGATGGCTTTCTTCGCCACAATTTTGCTATAATCCAGATTTTTAGAACCAAACATACCGATTTCTTCCGCAATAGTCAGCACCACCTGCAAAGTTCCATGCGGAACTCCGGCGGCTTTAACTTGGCGGACCGCTTCCAAAATGGCAGCAATGCCGCCTTTGTCATCACCGCTCAGAATCGTGGAGCCATCGGTATGAATGGTATCGCCGTCAATCAGCGGCCGGATATTTTGGCAGGGCTGTACCGTATCCATATGACAGCACAGCATCAAGGCTTCCCGCTCCGCATCGCCGCCCAGAGTGGCAATCAGGTTTCCGGTATTGCCACCCGTGGCCGCACCCGCCTGATCCTCTTCAACAAAAAAACCGAGTTCTGTCAACTGCTGCCGCACATATTCGCTAAATTTATTTTCCTGCAACGACGGACTGGCTATCTTGGCCATGGAAACAAAGCTGTCTGTCAAACGATTGGTATTCACATCTTTCATAAAGTCAATCCCCTTTTCCTATCCTCAATAAGCGTTATGCCTTCAGATACAAATAAAAAATCCAGCCAAAACAATCTTTTCCGACGGGAAAAGATGTTCCGGCTGGATTTTGTTCACGCCCGCATTTGCGAAATACAAATGCATAAACAAACAAAGCAGCAATATAACACGTTTTCATTGCGACTGCTCAACGGCCGTTTTCGTTCAATAAACGTCCCGGGCAGAAGCGCGGTTCATTTCGTGGCGACCTATTAATAGAAGAAGAAAAAAGTCGCCGCAATGTTAATGATCATGGCTCCCGCCATCGGAATTGCCGTCCGTTTCACCAGGTCAAACGGCGATACGCCGCCCATGCTGGATGATACCACGATCACCGCGGTAATCGGGGAAACACTGCGGGCGATACTGGCGCCGAAATGCATCGGCAGCACCATCAGTACCGGTGCAATCCCCATTTTACTGGCGACCGTCGGGGTCAGGGCGGCAAATGCGAAGAAAGGAGCATTGCCCGAACCCATGACTACGGAGGATACGGCAATAATGCCAACCATGACCAAAATCATGCCGGCAGCGCCAAATCCTGAGGAATGGGCGGATTTGATGATGGTGTCAATGGCGCCAATCGTCGTTAAACCTTTGGCGAAGGTTTCACCGGCCACGATCAGGGTAATGACGTTGGCCATCTGCATCCCGAGTCCGTCAAAAAACGACTGGATGTCTCCCAGGACCTTCTTGCCGTCCCGGTGGCGTACATACTCAAAAATCATACCAATAACCACACCGATAAACATGGCTTTAATAATGTCCATTTTGATCCAGGTAATCCAGAGATCGCTGAACGCCAAAATCAATATCAGCGGCAGCGTCGGTAAAATCGCATAAATCAGCGGCGGCATATTTTCGTCGGCTTCGGTTTTCACCAGTTCCGTTGCCTGAACGATATGACCTTCTTTTTTATCAAACCATTTTTGTACAAAATAATGTAACAGGGCAACTACCACCATAACGCACATCGTCACCGGAATCTGGTAGTTGGACCAGTACATGACCGGGTCCAGACCGGCCGTTTGGGCCGCCAGGATGGTGCCGGTGTCAGCGGGACTCCAGTCCATGCACAACGTGGTGGCAATGGCGGCCGTGGCCGACAGGCGGCTGACACCCAGCGCAACCAGCACCGGGAACATGGTCACCATCAGCAGCATAGCCAAGCCGGAAGCGCTGTTGATGCATAAACCCAGGAACATTCCGACCACCCAGCAGGCAGACATGACCAGATACGGAGCTTTCAGCAGCAGCAGCGGTTTAATGGTCAGGTTGACCAGCGCCCGGCTGGCGCCGATATGATCCATGTAACGGGCAAAACCGCCCACTGCCATGATATTCAGACCCAGGCCCGCGGCCCGGGAACTCATCGTTTGCTTGATAAATTCAAACGCGTCAAACAGAACAAAACCGGTACTGGACTTGTCCGGCAGAATTTTCCCCAGACCCAGCGCCACCGCGGCAAACATCAGTACCAGGCCCCCCATGAACAGAACCGGCTGGGGTTTGTACTTTTTCGTAATGAGATAACCGACCCAAAACGTAACCAATAAGGCAACAACAATCTCCACTTTTTTTACCCCCTCATTTTCGCTAAATCAGGACACCAGGTTCAGCAAATTTCCTTCCAGCCCGCGACATCTGTGATCCCCAACCCGGGAGCATCCGGCAACAGAATACGGTTTTTGTCGAAGCTGACCCCGCCGGTTACGGGATCTTCCGCCAGCAGCACCGCCGCATCCAGATCGGCTACGGTGATGATTCGCTTGCCGGCAGCCAGGCAGGCCGCCGCCGTAATGCCCACCTTGCTTTCCAGCATACAGCCCATCATACATTCCACACCCATGGTTTGCGCCATATCGGCAATTTTCTGCGCATTTCGCAAGCCGCCGGCTTTCATCAGTTTAATGTTGATCATGTCACAGGCCCGCATCGACAACAGCGTGAACACCTCATACGGGCCAAACGAGGATTCATCCGCCATAATCGGCGTCGACACATTATCCGTCACATATTTCAGCCCCGTGAAATCATGGGCCTTAACCGGCTGTTCAATCAGTTCAATGTCCAGGCCCAGATCCTCAAATTTCCGGATCGTACGGACCGCTTCTTTCGGCTGCCAGCCCTGGTTGGCATCCAGCCGAATTTTCACATTGGGTCCAATGGCTTGGCGGATCGCCTGCACCCGCTGAATATCCAGCGCCGCGTCGACACCGACCTTCAGTTTCAGTTCCGTGTAACCTTCCGCCAGCGCTTCGCGTGAATCCCGGGCCATCTCTTCCGGCGCGTTGATGCTGATGGTCAGATCGGTCGTCAGCGATGGGCGGTAGCCGCCGAACAGTTGATGCAGCGGAATACCGTACCTTTTGCCAAACAGGTCATGCACCGCAATATCCAGCGCTGCTTTGGCCGAATGGTTATGGACCATTGCGCCGTCGATCAAGGAGGACAACAGTTCCAGGTTCTCCACATTCTGTCCGATCAGTTTCGGTCCGATGGTATCGCGAATCGCTGCCACCACCGAATCCTGGCTGTCACCGGTGATCACTGCCGTCGGGGGCGCGTTGCCAAACCCGGTTTCACCTGTGTCGGCAATCACCTTGATAATAATGTCTTCTGCCGAGTTTACCTGCCGCAGGGCTGTCTTAAACGGTTTTTTGAGCGGAATGCTGACTTTGCCAATTTTGATCTCTTTAATTTTCAATTTGTAATGCCTCCTTCTCGTTGTTCTTGTCAGGGGTACGCGTGCCATGCCATCTTCTTTACAATATTTCTCCAAAAAATGCACAGAGCATTTTTAAAGACGTTGAGTTTACACCTTCGATTACGCACAAAATCCAGCAAAACGTCGCTCCCGGTTTTGGAGCTTCCGTCTTACTGGATTTTGTCTGTGTCCGCATCTGGGCAAACAGATGGGTGTAAAAACAAAGCAGTGTCGCTATTTTGTTATCATTCGCTATCCCTCTTCGGCCAGAATTTTTTTGCCGGAAACGATCGTGCGGTACTGTTTCTGCGCGTCTTTAAACGCAGTCAGAATCGCCCGCTGCGATGACCCAAAATAACGTTCCTCGATTTCTTCCTGTACGGTCTCAATATCAGCAGCCAGCGATTTACCGATAAGCAAAGTACGGATAAAATCATTCGTGACCTGAACGGTGGCCGAACTGCCGCATTCAATGATTTCTCCCGATGTTTTACTCACGACAAAACCGATGAAAAACTGACCGTACCGAACCGTGATGGGATTGTTTTGCTGCGTCTTGGCATTGCCGACAATATAAATGGTCCCGGATGGAAACATATTGAGCACCCCGATATCTTCATGTGCTGTGCTTATTCGGATTTCGACATTTATGACTTAATTCCTGCCGTATTTTTTATTTATTTTATGTTTTCGCATTATTTTGCCTATTTTTCCATCGTATTCCCCGGGGAAAGCGTTTAAGATCCCGCAAAAAACACTAAAACACTTGATTCAATCGGTTATACTCGGCCACAACGGCTCCTTTCTCAGCGGCCACGCTGCGGCATACATGTGATGATATATGGCAAAAGCAGCGGCAATTGCCGCTGCTTTGTCATTGAGCCGTACCCTATGATTTACTTACTATAAGTAAGCATATAGTCATAGCCTAATTTTTCGTATTTTTCCAGTGCATCCACAACCCGTTCATCAAAACGCGTCTCTTCATTGTTGACAATGTCCAGTGCTTCATGAACGATATTTTTTATCTGAAACTGGCAATAACCCAAAAAGCTCAGTCTTTTGTACAATTCATCCGTACGTTGTTCCAAGATATTCCCCTCCTCTTATTCAAAATTGGTAATCACAACGTTAGGTAACGTCATCAGCCGCCATTACCATCGACTCTTACCAACACTAACAGAATAAGAAAAGGCAACGAAACTTCTTGTTCTTCTTTAGTCATTCTCCGCACAGAATTTTCTTGGTGATCGATTTTATTATCATATCATTCATTCATCATTAAGTCAATGTTTTTTAGTTTTATTTTTGCGTCGGAGTGCCTAACTGCAAATTCTGCAGAAACCGCTGCTGAAAATCCGGCTGGGCCGCCAATTCCACGTATTCCACCTTTTCGATAAGCCGTTGCCCCCGCCAAAGATTTTTCTGATCAGTCAGCGCCTTCATCCCCCCTATGGCGGCCGCGTTCCCCACCGCAAGAATCTGTTCGGCGGCAATGCCGGGAAACATGCCGATGCGGCAGGCGCTGTCCACATCGACATAATTTCCGAAGGCTCCCGCCAGATGAAGCGGCAAGTCGGCAGACAACCCGGCCCGTTCCAGCAGGTACTCGATACCGGTGCAAATGGACGCTTTGACCAGCTGAATTTGGCGAATGTCGCCCTGGGTAATGGCCACCGCAGACCGGCCCTCGTCCGATTCCCCGACCAGCACAAATTCCCATTGTCCGTCCTGTTGCCGCAACCGGTTGGCAACGGCAGGCGGCAATGGGGTAATGTGCTTGTTGTTGAATCGACCGCTGGCGCTGACAATTCCGGCTCTTAGCATTTCAGCGACCGCTTTGATCATGCCCGACCCGCAAATTCCCTTAGGCGGTCCGTCGCCAATCACCGTTAGCGTTACGTCTCCAGCGATTTCCACATCTTGGATGGCCCCATTCACCGCCCGCATGCCATCCCGGATATGGGCACCTTCAAAGGCGGGGCCGGCTGCCGTGGAGCAGGCAAACAGCCGATCTTTGCCGCCAATGGCCATTTCCCCGTTGGTTCCCAGGTCGACCAGCAGCGCCGGCGCCACAGCCCGATCCAAATCAACGGCCAAAATCGCCCCGGTAGTGTCGGAGCCGACAAAGCTGGCGATATTCGGCAAAATCACCCCGACGCCCTGGGGATTGATGTTCAGTTCAAGGAGAGCCGCGGGCAGCGGTGCCAGGTGGTTGAACAACGCCGCGTAGGGTTGTTGGGCCAGCGACGACGGCGCCAGCGACAGCAACAGTTGGATCATCGTGGTGTTGCCAACAATGGTCGCGCCGTATATTGCTGCCGGTTCAATCGCTGCCGTGACGCACAGCTCCGCTATAACCTGGTTCAGGCATTGCCGTATCACCTGGGCAAGTTCCGCTAAACCCTCTACCCGCTCCTGGGCAACGCGAATCCGGGAAATCACATCGGCCCCGAAGGAAATTTGGGGATTGGTCCGCGAACAAACCGCGAGCAATTTGTTGGTCCGCAGATCCACAAGCATCCCGGCCACCGTAGTGGTTCCAATGTCAAAAGCCACTCCATACAAGCAGTCGCCGGTGTCCCCGGCTTCCAGCGCGATCACTTCCTGCTGAAAGAAAACCGCGGTGACCGCCGCAGGCTTACTCTCACCCAATAGGCTGAGCTGCCGCAAAACGTCGAGCTGGTTCAGTCCGGAACCGGTACCGTTCAGACCTTGATCCGCCAGCCCCTGGACGACAGCCTGCTGCAGCGAACAGTGTTTCGTGAGGCTGGGATACTCGATACGCAAGACCACTTTTTCAAACAGCGGCTGCTCCACCGGCCAAGTGAACTCCCCCAAATCTCCCTTTCCCGCCGATTTTCCTGTCGGCAGACTAACAGTGATGTCGCCACGGGGATAGGTCCGGCAGGCCAGATACAACGGCTCCCCCACCTGTTCCGATTCTACCCGGATTCCTTCCACGTCGCCGGCCAGAACGGCGATCCGGCATTTCCCGCAACTTCCCAAGCCGCCGCAATCGGCGCTGATCGGTAGCCCCTGTTCCGCCAGCGTCTGTTGCAGACTAACATCGCGGCGGCCCCCGATGGGTTCCTCTCGCCCTTGCACCCAAATCTTATGCTCCAGCAATTCATTCATTTCGCCATGCCACCTTATTCGTTGCAATTATTGTCCGTCAGGCCGGAAACACCTACACTTTGAATTTATCCACCGTCATCAGCAACTGCTCCGCCAAATGGGCCAGATGCTCGCTGGAGGACGCCACCTCCTGCATCGACGCCGACTGTTCTTCAGTGGCCGCCGATATCGTCTGGGCCTGACCGGAAATAGCCCGGCAAATTTCCCGGGTTTCCCGCATTTTGTCCTGTATTTCCTGACCGTTTTTCGCCAACACGATGAGTCCGTCCGCCGTACCCTGTGCAATTCCGGCCACATCCCGCACGTGCTCGCCGATATCGTTAAAAGCATTCCCGGCTTGGTCAACGACTTCCGTTCCCTTTCGTACTTCCAGGGTACCGTTTTGCATCGCCGTCACCGCTTCTGCGGTTTTACCCTGGATATCACCGATCAAACCGGCGATTTGTTTGGCCGCTTCCTGGGACTGTTCGGCCAATTTCCGCACTTCTTCGGCAACCACGGCGAAACCCCGCCCCTGTTCCCCGGCCCGCGCTGCTTCAATCGCGGCGTTCAGCGCCAGCAGATTGGTCTGGCCGGCGATACCGGCAATCGTTTCGACGATTTGGCCAATTTCTTTTGAACGCTCGCCCAATTCGGCAACAACGGCCGCTGATTCGTCGACGGTCTGCCGGATGCTGATCATTTGGCGGATAGCGGTCTCTACGGCCTGACTGCCGCCCTCGACAGCGGCGACCGCCCGTCCGGCAATCACTGCGGCTTCGCCGGTATGGAGCGCCTCACGCTCCATACCGGAAGAAATGGTCGCCACCAACGCAAAGGTGTCTTCGACGGCCTGGACTTGCCGTTCAGATCCCTGGGCGGTGTCGGTGATGGATACAGCCACCTGACCGGCGGCCTGGGCCGATTGTTCGGCGCTGGCGGTCAGCTGTTGGGAGGAGGCCGCCACCTGCTGGGATGAACCGTTAATTTCCCGAACCAGTTCCCGCAGATTATGAATCATCTGTTCAAAGGACCGGGCCAAGCGTCCCAATTCGTCCCGAGATGTCACCCCGATGCCGGTCACGGTCAGATCACCAGCGGCAATCCTGCCAGCAACGGCTTCCAGCGCGTGCAACGGCTTGGTTATACGACCGGCAACCCAAAATACCACCAGGATAGTTAAAACCAGCACAACGGTGATGGTGATCAGAGCGGTGCGTGCGAAGCCGCTCAGTGCCAAATGGGCTTCCGCCACCGGAATGTTAACGCCCATCGCCCACGGGGTGCCAGCAACCGGAGCGTAGGCCAGATATTTCATGCTCCCTGCGTAGGGGTAACTGCCGATACCGCTTTCACCGGCCAGCATTTTTGCCGACAGCGCTTTCAGTTCCGGAGTAGCGTTGGGGTCATTGTTCGCGTTGGCTTTATTCATCAGTTCTTTGTTGGGATGGATGATAACGGTCCCGTCACCCCGCAGCAGGTATGCATAGCCCGTTTGACCCACTTTAACGCTGGTGACGATTTCCGCCACCCGGTCAATGTCAATGGCGCCAACCATAATGCCACTGACCCGGTCGCCGGTCCGGATCGGTTGGGCGACAACCACAACCAGTTTACCACTGACCGGGGAAAGAATCGGATCGGTGATTACGGTCTTACCTTTCATCGCTCCCTGAAAATAGGGCCGATTGGCCGAGTTACCGGCAACTCCATGGGTATCAACGTAATCCCCTTTCTCATCAGTCCAGAAAATGTTCTCGTAAAGTTTGTTTTGAGCGATTTCAGCGCGCAAATAGGCTACTTTTGCTTCCCGGTCACCGCTGCGCATCACCGGCGAGCGTGCCAACGCCGCCAGTTCCGTGCTGCGGTTTTCCAGCCACATCCCAATTTCACCGCTGCGTGATTTTGCCAGGCTGGCAATTTCGTTCTCCGCGTCCCGCACGATGATTTGCTGCGCCTGCCAATAATTGAGCCCCGCCAGCACGCCCATGGTGACTACCAGCAACGTGGCGATCACCGCCGCCAATTTAATTTTGATACTGTTCATCATCTATTTCCTCCCTGTTATCATTGCACTTCCGTTGGCTTTTTCCATTACCCGCACTACCATCCCTTTACTTTCTTAGACAACACTAGCCAACTTCCCTCTTTTTTGGAGCCAGTGTTGCGGCCAGAATTTGTGCTGACGGTCTGAACCCGGTGCAGTATTTCCGTCGATATCAACAATTGACAAAAATGGCATTAGCGAATGCGGAAACGGCCCGGTGGCCACCCCGCATTCGCTCATATCTTTGCCAATAACATTCGGTTTAGTAGTAGAACTCAAACTTCGTCATAAATGTTTTGTCCAAATTACTGGAGGTAAGGCTGGTCAAATTCCGGTTTTTGATGCGGAAATCCTGATATTCCAAAGACATGACGGTATTCTTGGCCAACACCCGTTGGTAGGCCAAAAAGAGCACGTTAACATTGTCCGTCGCATGAGTGAAAACATTATACGGCTGTCCCGGATTTGCCACCGCCGTGGTATCAAAGCCGCCAGCGCCATTGGGAATTGCCCCGGCGTCAACGCTGCGATAGGAAACCATCCAGGCATCGGTGCCGGGTTTCGTGGGATCAACCAAATTGGCCCCGGAATAGTATATGCTGGGTCCCACGCTGTTGCTCAATTGTACGGCCCAGGCTTTAGGACTGTCGGGCAAATTTTGTGCGTTGCTGAGACTGGTACTGATATAATCAGCCAGCAGCGTATACTTACCCATTTTATAGATGACGGAAGCCGTCCAGCCCCGCGACTGGGTGAAACTGCCGAAGTCGGTGTTTAGCAGACCCATGCCGTTGGCGGCGCTGGTTCCTGGCCCGTCGGACCAGTAGTAGCCGGTTTTCAACGTCAGGTCTTTATTCAATTTAAAGCGGAACTCCCCTGTCGTCAGTTGATAGGATTCATTATTACTAAATCGGTTATTTACGTAATCGTAAGCGTTGGTTTTAATATTGCCGGTCCAGGCCCGGAAACTGGTTTTACCGTCTTTACCCAGCCGGGTATCCAGCAACACACCGTCGACACCGACTGCTTTGCCGATCAGACCGTTAGTGCTGGCATCAAGCGGATGGCGCCCCACCCGGATAGTATCAATGCCCATTTGATTTTTCAGCGTGATTGTGGCCAAGTCTAAACCCACGGTACTGCCGGAGGTGTTTTCCTGGTTGCCGAATTTATTACCGCCGGTAGTGCTCAGACGAGCGGCCCAGGAAGTGTTATCGTTAACCGTTCCCCAAAACTTGAACCGTTGCCGAAACTCAAAATTATCGGAACGACTCAGTTTATTGCCACCGCTCGGCGTAGGATTGTCAGTCACCCAGCGCACCCTGGTCTCTCCACTCATCCAGGTATTTGTCTTGGTTTCCAACTTTGCCACCCTGGCGCCCATCGAATTGAGTTCAGCGGCAAATTCTGCCGAAAGCGCGTCGATCATTTTTTTATTTTCATCACTGGTTTTTTCATATTTTGTCAGCATTTTCTGGATCACAATGGCAAACTCATATCGGTTCATCAATTTATCTCCGCGGAAAGTCCCGTCGCCGTATCCTTCGATCACTCCGGCCTTAACCAGCTTGGTCACCGAATCGTAGGCCCAGTGATTGGCCGGAACGTCGCCAAAAGACGCGGATGCAGCGTAGGAAACACTGTGCAGGCTTAACACCATACACCCTAGAACTATCAAACGAAACCATTTTCTCAACACTTTTCCCCCTAACCCTTCGCCTTACGCTAAATCTGTTGATGATCTACCGAATCACCGCCTCCTGCTGCGCAACCTCCTTCCGTGGCATAGTGGCGAATACTAGTGCAATGATTCCGACAACACAAATCGCGACATTCAGATAAAAGGCCAACTGGTAGCTCTTAAACGCGTCGAATATTTTTCCGCCGACAATCCCGGCCGGCGAACAAACGATCGCGGAAATTAGCAACAGCGTGCCGTTAATTTTGGGAAAGGACGCGGCTCCCCAGTAATTGCCCACCATAGTGTTCAGGCAGACAAAGGTCCAGCCAAAACCGGCTCCGTACAGGATGGCGGCGGCAAAAGCAACCATCAGGCTATCGGAGGTGACACTGACCGCCAACACGGATCCGACAAAGTAACAGCAAATACCCATCATGAAAACGAAGCGGGCCGGTATTTTATCGATCAAGGTCCCGCCAATCAAGCGGCCAAAAATCCCACCCATCGTGAATAGCCCCATCGCCATCGCCGCGTCGGCCGGAGAAATTCCCATTCCCCGCAAATGCAAAATCCAATGGGCGGTAAAGAAAAAGAACGGATACTGGCAGGCAAAGGAAGCGACGGCGACAAGCCAGAAAGCCGGTGTCCGATAAGCTTCCGACGGCGTCCAGGTGTGTTTGGTGGCCAGAGGATTGGCTATTGCCGAACCATCGTTCGTCTCTTCCACGCCGTCCGGAACCTGTCCCAAATCTTCCGGCCGCTCCTTCACAAAGAGGAACGCGATCAGCGCCGCGGCGATCACGATGCCGGCGACGACGAGCCACGCTTGACGCCAGTTACCGCCATTTAAGGTCAGCAGCTGGTTCATCAACGGCGCGCCGATAAATCCGGCAAAACCAGAGGCGGTTAGTGTCAACGCCATGGCCCGGCCCCGATACTTCTTAAACCAGCGGGTGACCGCGGTGGATAACGGAACTATGGTGCTGCAGCCAATGCCACCGCCAACGATTACACCAAAACCCACCAAATAATGCCAAGGTTGCGAAGCCACAAAGGCCATCCACAGCGTACCGATCAACAGCAACCCGCCGCCGATGCCAAAGGTGGCCCGCACGCCCCATTTCATAATCGCCATCGCAACCATTACCGACGGAACGCCGACGAAAAAGTTCAGCAGTGTAAAGCCCATGCCAAAAGTACTGCGATCCATCGCAATCTCTTTCATCATGTATGTATTGATCACCACGCCACCATACAACGGGAAACCCATATTCAACAAATACAGGAACCACAACGCGCCCACCATTTTCCAGCCATAGAAGCTTCGTTCATTTCCCATTCCTGCACGCTCCTTCATGTTTCATTCCTTTAGGGTGCGAAACCACTCCGCCCCCTCCTCTACTAAAGATCCTTCGCGGCATGATACCCTTGGTAGATTGCCGTCGTGATCGTCGCGGGCCGCACACAGTCACCGATCTGGAGCACATAGGGGGCACAGTCCAACAAATCTTCCACTATGGCCCGCTTGGCTTGCTGCCCGAGAGCGCAGATCACGGTAACTCCGGGCACCATGTGCTTCATCCCGTTTCCATCAACGCAGACGACGCCATTTTCCTTCACCGCCAATCCGGTATAGCCGGTGTGAACATGGATATTATTCGCTGCAATTTCCGCTAACAGGATAGGCCGGTGTCGGATATTAGCATCCACCGCTAATTCCGCTCGCAGCTCAATCAAATGAACTTCTTTGCCGTCCCGGGCCAACTGAATCGCCACTTCACAGCCAGCCTGACCACCGCCGAACACCACTACCTGATCACCGATCCGGTCTTTTTCCAGATAATAGTCATTAACAACCACTACGTTATCACCCGTTAGACCCGGTATTGCGGGCACGATCGGTTCCGATCCGACGGCAACGATTAACACATCCACATTTTCTTTCTCCACATTCTTTTTGGTCGCCGCTGTATTTAGGCGAACTTCCACACCAGCCGCTCTGACCAGCTTCTCCAACGTTACACCCAGCTCATACATCTCCAGTTTGAACGGGATTGCCCTCTCACCTTTTAATATCCCGCCCAATTGATCGGATTCCTCGCAAAGAATGACTTGATGGCCCCGTTTCGCAGCCGTCAGCGCGGCTTCCAGGCCGGCGGGGCCGCCACCGGCCACCAACACCTTGCGGGGCTTGACAGCGGGCACAACTTCCGTTCCGTCCAGTTCACGACCGATTAACGGGTTCACGGCGCAGCGCCGGGTGGATGTTACCGCCCGCTCCGCCATACAGGTGAAGCACCGCAGACATTTGACAATCTCACCGTCACGGTTCATTACAACCTTTTTCGGCAGTTCATGATCCGCCAAGAGCGCGCGAGCCATCTCGACAACATCGGCTTTTCCCGAAGCAATAATCTCTTCCATCTGGGCCGGATCATTCAACCCTCCGACCGTCGCCACCGGAACCCGCACGTGTTTCTTTATTTCAGCGGCCAGATATACGTTGCAACCATGGGAAACAAACATTGACGGATGGGTTATGCTAAAACCCCGTTGATAGGTTCCCGCCGACACATGAAGCAAATCGATATGGGGCTCTAACAGCTTGGCGATTTCGATTCCTTCCGCGAGATCATAGCCGCCTTCAAACAACTCAGAGCCACTCATGCGAAACTCAATAGGAAAGCCGGGCCCGACCGCTTGCCGGATGCTGACCAGAACCTGCTGGGCAAAGCGGCTTCTATTTTCCCTACTGCCGCCGTACCGATCGGTCCGGCGATTGAAGTAGGGAGACAAGAACTGATTAATCAACCAGCCATGACCACCATGAACCATCACCATCTCGAAGCCGGCTCTTTTGGCTAAGCCGGCGCACTGACCGTAGGCGGCAACAATTTCGTCAATCAGTTTTTCTGTCAGCTCCCGTATTTCCCGACCATCGTCACGCACCCCCGCGCTTGGTCCCCACTGGGCCAGACCACTTTTTTTGTCTTTGTCCGTCAAGTACGTACCCGCATACTGGCCGGAATGGGACAGTTCGACACTGGCGATCGCGCCGTGGCGCCGGATCGCATCCGCCGTGTAAGTAAAGCTGGAAAGGGAGCCGACCGTCTGCAGATCGAGATGATACATATGGGAGCCTTCCGTCGCCGGATGCACGACGCACTCGCTGACGGTGACTGCAGCAGCCCCTCCTTTGGCCCGAAGTTCATAAAAGGCGGTTGACGCCCGCCCAATCGTGCAGTCGGCGGTAATATCCGTCCCCCCCATTGGCGCGGAAAACATTCGGTTGCGAAAATGAACGCTGCCAATTTTTATTGGCTTGCAAAGATTGGGATAGTTCCGTTGCATCTGCTCACCCCGTTATTTTCATAATATTCTGTCTTTTTCCTTTGTTTCTCTGCCCCATTTCCGGCACAGGAAAGTACGCTTAGCCGTTAACCGGCGCCGCCCCCTCCTTTTGCAATACGTCCTGCCGTATTCCCATGGACACCCTTTCGGTAACGAAGCTTTTTTCATGACCGAACACCAGCACATTGATATCCAGCCTCACTGAAGCCAGCGCGGACGCCGACTCTGCGGACCAGGCCGCCGAAGGTTTTCGGTCCACCCGATCGATTGTCGTCATCGACAGAAAGAGAAAGCGTTCCGGGTCACCGTCGCAAGCCGCCACCATTTTGATGTGGCCGGGAATGATTCCTTTATATTGCAATGTGCCTCCCAAGCGGTCCAAAAAGCGGGTCAGCCGTTGCTCCAGCTGTTGGGGCGCCAATGGCTGCTGCCAGCCGACAATCTCGCTCAGGCTGACTACCGTGGCATCAGCTCCCATCAAACACCGCCTCCATCTCTGCCGGTGAAAAGCAGGCCGTCGCCTGAATGGTGATAATAGGCGCTTCACCAGCAATGTTCGCCAACTCGCCGCGTATCCGATCGACAGCGGCTCCCGCCAAATCTGCTTTATTTAACAGAATCAGCTGACTGCCGCTGACCTGTGACGTAATGAGGGGCTCCAAGATTTCGATCAATTCTCGCCAGCGGCTGCCATCTACCAAGATCACCGTTTTAATCCCTTGATGAAATCGGCAGTATTGTTCAATCGTCTTGACAATATTCCCAGGAATGGCCAGCCCCGTTACCTCAATCATCAACAAATCTGGCTGCACTTCTTGATGAATGTCGTGAATCGCGGTGACCAGATCACTGGTAATTTGGCAGCAGACGCAACCGCCGAACAACGGACGCACCTGCAATCCGCCCGCCGTTAGCAGTTTATCGTCGAGACCGACTTCGCCGATTTCATTTTCAATAACCGCCACTTTCCATTTTTTCTGTTCCACCGCGTACCGGGCCACTTGCAGCAGTGTCGTGGTTTTTCCCGAACCCAAAAACCCACCGAAAAGCATAATTTTCATTTACGCACCCCTTATTTAGCGAAAAGACGATGCCAGCAATTGGCTAACCCCGGTCACGCCTTCACCGCTGGCGCAGATATCCTGCATCGCCAATTCCTCGCCCGGCTCCAAGACAATAAACTCATCATCCCATGGTCCGATCAACAGCTTTTCCAGCAGGCGCGTCGACCCGTTATAGATCTCATGGCTCATCCCCATTTTTTCCGCAAAGTCCTTTACCTGCTCTGCAATCGTTTCCACCGGATACGCCCCGGTATCGATCAGCAAAAACCGCTGGTAATGCCCCAGCATAATTTTCATCACACGGGCGGCTCGCCCTTCGCCATAACGCTCAACACACCGGCGATACTCGCGGATAATATTATTCTCATAATCGAGCCAGCCTTTGGTAATGAAGTAGGTGCCCATTTCCTTGGAAATTTGCCGCCGCTCTTCCGCCGATCCCAAAAGCAACGGGATGCAGTCATCAACTCGGGCAATGACCATTTTCGCCTGTTGCGACCGAATCCCCAACAAACTGTTGCCACAGTAGCCAAAAACGAGCAGAATCAAATCTACATTATCCAACCGGTCCACTTCTTCCTGAATCCGCTTATGCAGCAATTCCGGCGTGTTATGAAGTCCGGATTCCACGTACAGTACCGGGTACTCACACCCGGTCCGCTGTATCGCCAGTTTCAACTCATCCTGCAATGTCTGGCAGGCTAAAATAACCGTCCGCATTTCCTAACCCCCTATGACGTCAGCACCTGCCGCTCCAAATACCGCATACGAAAGATCTCGCGGCACAGCTCCGACACCTTTCCACAATCCGTTGACCAGTAATCGGCACCGGTAAACTTGCGTACCTTTTCATTGACTAGGCCGCCGATGATGATCGTTGTCGCCGGCCGCAATCCGGCCTCATCCAATAATTCCACCGTACGCTTCATCGAATCGTAAGCATTCGTAATCAGGCCTGTCAAACAGACCACCGGGCTGCCGTTGCTTTTGACAGCGTTGACAAACACATTGGCCGGTACGTTGACGCCCAGATCCAGGACGGCAAAGCCATTATAGTTTAGTATGCCCATCGTGATGTTTTTGCCGATATCATGAATGTCATTTTCCACCGTACCAAATATAATCGGTGGAAATGGATTCAGCGGCTCCACACCTTCACCATGATCGACGGCGAGCAGCACTTCTCTGAAAATCTCGGCCGCCATGATAAAATCCGCCAAAAAATAGGCTCCTTGCGCATACATCTCACCAACCCGTACCAGCCCGCTCCGTACCTCTTCCAACAGTACCGCGGGCGGAACCCCCATTTTCAAACCCTGTTCCACCATCGAAAGCACCAGTTCTTCATCCAGTTTTGCCATCGCGCCCACCAGAATCTTCTGGATTTTCAGCATACGCAGCCACCGCCTTTATCTATATGGATATGACGTCGCTCGAAGATGTAAATGGTTTTGGTGACCAACTAAGCGGGAAACTCCCAAAGCCTTGCCTGTTGACGAATAAATAATGCTGCGCACCAGCATCGCTGGCGACTGCGGCAGTTCACCTAATTGTTGTGCCTGCTCCGCTGTAAGCAATGCAACGGAAATATCCATATCGTTTCTAACCGGCAGGCACTCCTGATGCTTGGCGATCATTTCGGGAAAATCGGCGTACTCCAGATGATTTTCCAACAACGGTTTTCCTTTGATGTAGGGCAGATACCGCTCCTCTATCGCTACCGGTTGATCCTGTTGCAGCAGTACCCTTTTTATCTGAATGATTTTCTGTTCCGGCGCCGGGCCCAAGATCTGGCCTATTTCGCCCTCCGACCGGACAACTTTGACTTCCAGCAGCCGGTATTGATATTCTTGGCCGTTTAGCTGGACGCCGATTTCCCAGTCAATCACCAGCCGATTCAGGCAGGGACGGCTGACAAAGCTTCCTTTTCCCTTGATAGTTTCTATCAAGCCCGCCTCCAGCAAAAGCGACAATCCCTGCCGAACCGTCATCCGGCTAATCCCCCGGGCCTCACCAAGGCTTTCTTCTGTGGGTAGCCCGTCACCGGGCTTTAGTTCGCCCGATTCGATTTTTTGCTTAATGTCATCGGCCAGACGATAGTAGGCCGGGATCACCTGTTCTCGCGCCCGCATCGGCATCCCCTTCCCTTTCTGCACTTTTCCCGCTCTCCGGAAAAGATACATTCAGTATAACTGCGTTTTCCAGCGAAAGGCAAGCCCCTCTTCCCGGGCACACCGTCAGACCGCAACCCGTTAATTGTATTTCCCGTATTTCTCCACCGCGTCAAAGAACGCTTTTACATTTTCATGGCGGGCGTTCATCGGCATGCTACAGCCGCAGGAATATAGCAATCCTCCGTCTTTGCCCACTTCTGTAATCAGTTTTTTACAATACTCGTCAATTTCTGCTACGGAAGCGACGGTAAACAGCGAAGGGGACACATCTCCTTTGATCGCACAATGTCCGGTCAGAATTTCCTTTGCCTTAAAAATATCCGTCGCGCTGTCCAATTCCAACACAAATTTTTTCTTGGGCAAGTCGAGGAAATATTCCAGATTCTTTGTCCAGTCCGCGTCAAAGTGCAGGATAGGGACAATATTCTTGGCTACCATTTTTTCCACCATGACTTTTAGATATGGCCAGACAAACCGTTCGAAGTGTTTTTTGGAAATAAACTGTCCGGCGCCACGAACCCCGCCGACAAATACGCGATTGACACCCGTGGCCTCAACCACCTTCTCCGAACCGGCGATCACTGCGTCGTTGATGATCCACAGCAGTTCCTCCAGTTGATCACCAATCTGGAACATATCCTTGTAAAATTTATCCATCGAGCGGGTCATCGACAAAAAGTCAAAGGGAATCACACCCATAATCGCTGCCCAGGTTGCACTCTGACCACGTTTCAACGTGGCGGCCAGTTCTTCATCCCGCAACTTCGCAATATCCTGCATCCCGGCAATAACCGTTTCCCGGTTTACGCCGTGGGCCCGTTCGAGAAACGTCATCCGGAATTCCATAAAGCCCTTTTCTTTCAAAATGGCGTAGTCCTCCCGGGTCATCGCCTCATACTCATGGATCTGGTATTGGGCGTTGTCATCTTCCAGCTCTTTGCCGGGCAGTTTGATTCGGGCAACGCCGGCTCGCTGGACAACCGAGGCGGTGCGGCTATATTGCATGTAGGCGTTGCTGTCCCATACCGGATAGGTTTTCGCCAGCTTTTCAATCGCCTGCATCGATTTTTCCCAACTCCACATAAATTCTTTGTTTGTCATTCCGGCGAATTGGCCTGCGTACTGATCAATCAGCGGCGCGCACACCACCCTGTCGACCGGCTCCAGATTAATGGTCGCAACAATCCGTTCTTCCGCCGTCATCTTATTCACGCTCATCTAATTTACCCCCACTATTTTCCGCGCCGTTTCTACCGCTTCGTAGGCGCTCTTGCAGCAGCCGTCGGCGCCGACATATTTCGCAACGTTGTCATCAACCGGGCCGCCGCCCACCAGAATTTTCGCAGTACCGCCGGCTGCTCTGACGGCAGCTACTGTCTCTTTCATAATTTCGAAAGCAGTAGTCAGCAGGCAGCACATCCCGACGATTTGCGGTTTATTCACTTTGACCGCTTCCACAAAGGTCGCAATCGGCACATCCACTCCCAAATCAATGACTTTAAAGCCATTGCAGCTCATAATCGTCGACACGATATTTTTGCCAATGTCATGAATGTCGTCTTTCACCGTCCCCAACACCATCGTCCCGACTGGTTCGCTGCCGCCGCCGGCCGACAATTCTTCGCCCAATAAATTGGCCGCGTTGGTGAATACTTCCGCCGACATAATCAGTTCCGACAAAAAGTACTCTCCTGACTCGTACAACTTTCCGACTTGTTCCATACCCTGCTGCAACTGGGACAAAATATCCAAAGCGGTAATACCTTCTGCCATTTGCTCTTTTACGCCGGTCGTGACCAGATCTTCTTCAAGCTCCGTCACCGCTTTCACCAAATCCACTTTCGCCATTGTTATAATCCTCCTTGTAATATCTACTTATTATCCATTTATTATCCATTCTGAAACCCGCCTCAAGACGTCCTTAAGCGTATAAACCCTTGCGGTGAGCCTTTAAATACTTCGCGCAATACCGGTCATTGCCCAGCAACGCCGTCGAAGCATATAAGAATCCCATCATCGCCTTGTCATTGGGATTTAGAATATAGGAATCCATTCCTGCGGTCATGGTTTGCACCATGAAGAGGCGATTGATGACGGGGCGATTCGGCATTCCATAAGAAATATTGCTTAGCCCACAGGTCAGATGTACCGACGGAAATTCTTTCTTTATCAGCGTGATCGCGTCTAAAACCGACTTGCCATAACAGTCATTTGTACTTAGCGGCTTGATCAGCGGATCCAGATAGATGTCGTCCTGGGCAACCCCCTCCCTCTCCAGGCTGCGTACAAGTTGAGCCGCAATCCGCAGTCGATCCTGGGCCGTTTCCGGCATTCCCGCATCCTCAATACACAGAGAGACAATCTTAGCGTTAAACTCCTTGATCAATGGCAATACGGCCTGAAAACGTTTTTCCTCGGCAGTAATCGAGTTGATCATCGGTTTCTCCGTTTTCACCAGGCGCAACCCGGCCAGCAACGCCGCTTCATCGGGACTGTCGATGCACAACGGACTGTCGGTCACTTCCTGAATCGTATTGACCAGCCATTGCATGCACTCGATTTCTTCGCCAATCATTGTACCGCAATTAACGTCCAGATAGTTTGCACCCGCTTCCACCTGCTGCAAGGCTACTTCCTGGATTGTTTTGCCATCCCGGTTTTCCACCGCTTCCCGAATCGCTTTACGACTCGTATTAATTAGTTCTCCAATTACTAGCATTGAATCCTCCTTGTGTTGTATATACATCTAGATTTCTATTCACATTTTAGTAGAAGCCTCCGTCATTGTCAAGAAGAATTTTTAATTGTTTGGCAAGTTTGTTTTGTGTGTTAATTCTCAATATTGTAATTTGCATACCACCGGATTCACTTACCTCGCAGCTGATCTTTTTCTCTTTCCCCCATGCAATTCACCGTCATTTTTACCTGTTTTGCGACAACAAATAGAATAAATAACATATAGCCATGAGAAACCTTTACTGCAATAGAATCTTGCAAAATCAGGATGGCATATATCTGGCGCAACGGTACTTTTGATCTCTCGAAAATTAATATAAACGATGCCCTTTATAATTTCTGTCT
>DATMYQ010000010.1:0-6457 GCA_035560935.1 Patescibacteria group bacterium
ACCATCCGTTTTGTTGGCCCAACAAGGTGTCCGGATGATCCGAAATGCTGTCCGGATAATTCCGTTACGCTGTCCGGATGTCGCCGTTACACTGTCCGGATACTACCGGAATGGGTGTCCGGATGTTGCCGAAATACGCATGTATCTTAATTAATCTCTTTCATACCCGCTATTTCATAGTATTGTACAGGATTTTTTTAACACTGGCAGAATTATTCACAGCCTTTTAAAACCACATATAGCAAGAAGCCACGAAAATCGTGGCTTCATAAGTAATCCGGATTTGATTGGTGGAGGCGATCCGCGACCTTGCAAATCCAACTTTAACAACCGTACTATCAATCGATGTATCAACCCTCGCAGCTATTGGATAGCCGCCTGCAGGGCCAGGTATTTTTCCGTCCGTTTCGCGGCATTTTCCCTGAGATCATAGTAATAAAACGGATAATCCAGGCTATGGTAAACCCCTTGGGGGAATACAGCATTTCCCGGAGAAAATGTTTTGACGTCAGCGGTACTGCATATGATAACCCCTCTGGCTTTGTCGACACGGGCATCGGCATAATTTTTTACCAGCACCCAGTTTCCGGCCTTATCTAACAGCCTTGAACCGAGACTTTGCTCCGCTGTTGCCAAGGTCTCTTCTGTGGTCCAGGTTATAGGGTTTATCGCAATGCCGCCAGGCGACGTGACCGGATTTTTCCCCTTAATCACAGGCGCTTCAGTATTATAGGAGATGATGACTCCGGTGTCGTCAGGGCCTTGCGCAAATTTCAGGTGCGGATTGTTCGCCAGGTAGTCCTCGGTGACCGAATAACCGATCACATAGGCCGAGATCATTCTTTGATACACAGCGGGATGTTCTTTCATATACTCCGCCAAAATAATCAGCATCAGGTCCGAGCCTTGGGAATGAGAAGCTAAGATAAATGGACGACCCTGATTATAGTGTTCGATATAATAGTCAAACGCGGCAAACACATCTGATTTCGGCAGGCTGCCAAGGAGGGCAGCTTGCTCTTTGACAGTCAAAGCTAAGGTATATGCGGCATCTGCCTGCCGGTAATAAGGTGCGTAAATATTACCGACGGTTTCAAATGCGGTGGCTTGTCTGCCGAGTGCTGCCTTTGCACCTTGCACCATTGACTTGTTGTCAATCTCGCAGATGTTCGGCTCATTTTTATCGACCTTTTCCCAGGCGGTCGGATAAAGAAAAAATACATCCACTTCTTTTTCAACAACAGCAGGTAAAGCCAGCCAACGTTCAGGCTTTGAGTAATCGGTAGCCCCTTTTTCATTTGCCTGTGCCGCAAGGGTGAAACTAAAAACGAGAACAATAACTACCAGGATAATTTTCTTAATACGCATGTACATTCTCCTCTACTATTTATTAATTCCTGCGTTTTCCTGCCGGCGGCACGTCGTCCTCCGCTATCGCCTCTTAAAAAGCACTCAATACCAGAACCAGCGACAAGAAAAACTTTAAAATTGCTGTTCGGGAAAAATTCATTCGATATTCCTCCATAATTCGTTATTGCCTGTTGGCCTCAGTAAATTAGCTCACTCTACAGAGGCTCTATACACCGCCCTTCATGGAAAAAAACCGATGATCGCAGAATTGAATATCGTCGTCTTCGTCCGCCTCCAGCGGGATGTTTGAGCTGATGCCCATCTTTACATCAGCATACTTATTACGACATATTTTTATCAATAACCCTCGTAGAACTCGCAGGTTTTTGAGGATAATTGACGAAAAAGAAGAACTATGCATCATCATACATGGTTCTTCTTTTGTATGAGCTGCGTTACCCGGAAGCCGCAAGATTTTTCGGCAACTTCAGAGACACCGACACTTTGAAAACCCGTTGGTCGAAAGAACTGTCAAAGTGGCCGGCATACTTGGCCGCTAATGCTTTCACGCTGGAAAGGCCCATTCCATGGTCCGCGCCTTTTTTTGTAGAGACCAACCGATCCCCATCCTGGCGCAAAGCAAGGCCATTGAAAGAATTGGTTATTGTAATCAATAAATGCCCTTTGGTTATTTCGCTTTTTATGTCGATACAGCCCGACTCCTCGCCGCCTATTTTACTACAGGCTTCGATGGCGTTTTCCAGACAATTGCCAAGAATAACGCATAGATCCATTTCATCGATACCCAGATCGTCAGGCAGGTTCAGCTCTGTGGCGGTGGCAATATTCAGCCGCTTAGCCAGTTTTAGATAATGAGCAATGAGCGCATCGGCGGATTTGTTGCTGCACACGCTGGGAAGGAAACTGTCGTCGTAGATGCGACTTAATTGGTTTATATATTCCTGGGCAGCCGAAGCATTGTTTTTCCCCAGGAACTCTGTGAGCGTCGCCAGATGATGGCGCAAATCATGGCGAATGGCCTTGGTATCGGCAATACTTTTGTATAGATTTTGATAGTGATCGCGCTGCAGTGCCAAATGTTTTTCCAACGCTTGGTGCCGCTTGGTTTGGTCGATGGATCTGGCTATCAGGTAATAGGCATAGACAAGCAATAGGGTGCTTAATATCAAGGGTACAAAATTAGCTACCAATGAGTTTGCGCGCGCACCATAAAACGACATTAGTATGAACGCCAAAACGGGGAAAAAGGTGAAACTGGTATTTTGCTGGCTTATGATATCGATAATATCTCTGACAAGCGGCTTGACATATCTTCTTATTAACGGTAACGATGCCATTTCAAGCATTGCGCCCGTCAACATGAAAATGAACACTATTTGGTTAAACACCAATTGTTCAAAGAACAAGAAGATAAGGATAAGAAACTGCGACATGGAAAAAATCAAAAAGAAAACAAAAAGCTTAGCCTGGAGTGTTTCTTTAAAAATCAGCGCAATCGGGATGATATACAATAAGCCCACAATATAGCTGAGTAAAAAATGATCGAGAATTACCGTTTGCAGCAAACTGCGTAGCAAGTGTTCGGCGACCCAGGCAACAGCAAAGGCCAGAACGTGGCCCCCCCATCGGCCCCTTGGTGTTAAGAAAATATAAGTAAGCAAAATATTCGTTACCAGGAAGATAAAGGTGAATACAGGCGGCAAAATTGTCGTAAATTCTTGCATAAAACCTCTCCAAACTATGAAGTATCACTTGTTATTCGCTTAATATCGTTCGCTGTTTTTGCTCTGCCGCTTGTCACGGCTAGTTTGAATTATTATTAAGGGTACGGTGAAGACTATGCTGATAATCTCGGTTTGTGAAGACAACAATACCGACAGAAAGGCAATATGTACTATAATAGAGACTTTTTTACGAAGTCAGCGAATCGACGGGACAGTTTTCGCCTACGACAGCGCGGAAAAATTTATCTCGGCCATCGAGGGCAAAAAACTGCGGTTTGACATCGTATTTATGGACATCATCATGGGCGATATGGACGGCATGACGTGCGCGCGCCTAATCCGCCAGTGGGACAAGCTGGTCAAAATCGTGTTTTTAACCAGTTCCACGGAGTATGTCTACGAAGGGTACGAGGTAAATGCCTCCGGCTATCTGGTAAAACCGCTGGGCGCAGCGAAAATGACCGCCTGTTTGCAAAAAACGATTGATGAAGTGCAGGGCCTGTCCAAAGAAACCATCGCTGTCACCAGCGGCGGCGTAAAGCGGCGAATCCCGATTGATGACATCCTTTATCTGGAGAGCCGCAGAAACCAGGTGGAGGTTGTTTTAGCAGCGCCAAATGAAAGATTGGTTGTTTATACCAGACTGGATGAATTCACGCAGCGTCATCCGTCAAAAATCTGGCTCCGACCACACAAAAGTTTTGTCGTAAATTTCCTGTATGTCGAGGAATACGCCAGCGATAGTTTCGTTCTTCGTGACGGCACGGTCATCCCCATCAGCCGGACCTATAAAAATGCGACCCGTGCGTCTTTTTACAATCTTTTACATAATAAGTAGCCCTGCTTACCATGTGTCAATAGACGCATGGTTTTTCATTTTCGTCAAATCTCCTCAAAAACCTGCGGTTAGTCCTTGCTCAGTTGATAAAAAGCTGTCGCTTCTAGTATCATGAAGAAAATTTACTGTCTATTAATTAGAATAGGGCCAAAAGCTTGTAACATCAATCTGTCTCAAATACAGAAACATTAGATTTTTGAGGAGGACATTTAATGAAAACCTCTAAGTTCTCACGGCGTAAATTGTTACAGAAGACCGGACTTGCGCTGGCGGCACTCAGCGCCCTTCCCGTCCGGCCGGCTTGGGCTGAACAGTTGCTTGCACATAAGTCTTTGTTAGACAATCAATCAGCCAGAGCAAGCTATCCAATAGTTTCCAAGGTTCTCACCACCCTGGAGCATACCGTTATTCCGGTTTCGGTACCGGCGACCTCGCCCAAACTTCTTCCCAACGCGGTTTCCCAATATTCGCAGTATGGCTACGGCGCTTGGCAGACAGGCAGCGGCCTTTCTTTCCAAAAAAGACTTGATCTCATGCCGCCAGGCTATACCGGTGCATCTGCCAAAAACGCAGCCACCCTTCTGCGGTTTTTTACCATGACCGATATTCACATTACCGATATGCAGTCGCCGGCCCAGACCATTTACTTTGGCCTTAAAGGCCAGCCTGGCATGTCGTCGGCGTATTCACCGGTCATTCTTTATACAACGCATGTTCTGGATGCCGCCGTTCAGACGGTCAACGCGTTGCATAAGGAAGCGGCCATCGATTTCGGTCTCTTCTTGGGTGATGCCATTAATAACTCTCAGTTCAATGAGCTGCGTTGGTATATCGATATTTTGGACGGCCAAACCATCAACCCCAATTCCGACCCTGAATCTGTCGCTACTACCGATTATCTGCGCCAGTACAAGGCAGCCGGGCTTGATAAGTCGATTCCCTGGTACCAGGTGCGAGGCAATCACGATCATTTCTGGTCGGGGGTTTTCGCACCTAATGATTATCTGAAACAGACCCTGATCGGCGAAACCCTCCTAAATATCGATGAACAGATAACTTCGGATAAAATTCTCGATACCCGCGGGTACTATATGGGCGTTGTCGACGGTTCGACCCCCTATGGAGAGGTCATCAAGGCAGGGCCGCTGGCTGATTTCGCCACTCCCCCCAAAGTAAACGCCAACCCTGACCGACGCCATATTGACAAGAATGACTGGATAGCTGAATTTTTCAACACTGCCTCAAATCCTGTAGGCCATGGATTTTCGCGGGACAACGCCCTAACAGGCTTGGCCAACTATACTTTTGAGCCGAAAGCAGACCTTCCCATCAAGGTAATCGTCCTTGACGACACCGAAAACGACGATACCGACTTCGGGACTCGCGCCAACGGCGCCAGCGGTGCCCTTGATGAGGAGCGTTACGCTTGGCTGGTAAAAGAACTCGATAAAGGCCAGGCCGATGGCAAGCTAATGATCGTTGCCGCCCATGTTCCCATCGGGATAGGGCCGATGTGGGACACTGCCTCATCCCCCTCCGAAACTGACTTGATTGGCAAGCTCCACACCTATCCGAATCTCATCCTGTGGGTGGCGGGCCATCGCCACTACAATACGGTGACAGCCCTGCCTTCGCCAGATGTCGACCGTCCTGAACTCGGTTTCTGGGAAGTGGAAACAGCCTCGCTGAGAGATTTCCCCCAGCAGTTTCGTATTTTTGATATTGTCCGCAACAGTGATGATACGCTTTCGATTTTGGCCGCTAATGTCGATCCCGCTGTGACGCCCGGCTCGCCTGCCGCAATATCGCGCTCATACGCTGTCGCGACTGCTGAAATATTCAATGGCATGCCGCCTTATACTCCCAGCGGCGCATACAACGCCGAACTTATTATCAAATTGAGCGCCAAAATGCAGGCCAAAATAAGGAATCACGGAACACCGATTCGCGGATAATTGTATAAACATCACAGCTGGTGGAGGCTACCTCCACCAGCCGTCTACACAAACAACAAGAGCCCGCGCGATTCGCGGGCTCTCAGTCATTCCGGATTTGATTGGTGGAGGCGAGCCAACACCAGCCAGGCGCAAAACTTTTGTTATCAAAAAATTTTTGGCTGAGCGTTTTAGCGGGTCAGGTAAAATGCCCCCAAAGATCATTCCAAAAAGCACTGATCATTCTATAATCTTTAGTTCACTCTAACCTTATTTTCGCCTTCGGTCCAGCTCTTAGACTATGAATGAAACAGCTTTATCTTCTCGAATTAAATCTAATTCTAAAGCATAGCCCGACAATAACAAGTTGCTCGGCCAACCCCTTTTTTTATAATTACACCGTTAGACGACATCATAGCAAGAATTTCTGTTGTCCGAGATTTACCCAAACTCAACAACTGCATAGCTGCAACTGTAGTAATGCTATCATGCTGCTTTAAATATTCTAATACTTTCCCCTGATGTAAACTAGAACTAATTTTTCCCGTCCAATTTTATCGTCTGGTCTTTTCGTCCGGTTACTATTTATT
>DATMYQ010000011.1:0-5962 GCA_035560935.1 Patescibacteria group bacterium
GTGTATACATAACAATATTCTCATGGCGCAAAATTTTATTTTGTCGAGTTTAGTCGATAAAGTTTAATCGCCGCCGCCATGGCCATTTTGGTTTCAAAACCATTAATGGAGCGGCCCAGTAATTTTTCAATACGCCGTTTACGGTAAACCGCCGTATTGTGATGTAAAAACAACATTTGTGCGGTTTCTTTCAAGCTGGACGTTTTCAGCATCACTTCCAGCGTTGTGAGATAATCCGTCCCTTTTTCATGATCATAGTCAATCAATTTCCCAATCATTCCCTGAACAAATTCATCGGCCCGTTCCCGCCCGCCCACTTCCACGAGCAATTGTAATATCCCCAAATCCTCGTAATGGAATATCCCTTCACCAACGATAGCTCCGCACTGAACCGCCAGCACAGCTTCCCAGGCCTCACAGGCACCTTTGCGCAGACCGTCAATTCCCTGGAAAACCCTGCTCACACCGACGGCCACCGTCAAATCGTGGTGGGCAGCCCGTATGTGTTCCCGGATATTCCCGGCTAAGCGCAAACCGCCCTGCTTGCCCGCATCTGAATATTCCGCGGTCTGGCAAAACACGCCGATTTTACCATGGTATCGCCAGGACACAATACCGGTAATATTGTTGAGCAAGTCGATGATGTCGTCCTGGGCCCGCTGTTCTTTATTGGTTTCATCCGTCTCTTCCCCGACCGAACAGGCAATGACACACGAAAACAGGGGAAGAGAAAAATCAAGCCCCAGGTTCCGGCAATGGGCTAACGCCTGTTGATCCAGCGGCCGCACCAAATTGATCAAATCATTAATAAAATCACTGCGGCGACGCATTTCATATGCATTCTGCAGCATGCGCCGGGCCCGTTCCTGGTCGGTGACATCCTGGAAAGCCACGGCCACCGTCCGCCTGCCATTCACCGTATAGCTCATCGGCGCCGCCCGTCTTCTCATATTGCGTTTCCCTTTCGCCAGATCGACAGTATAATCAAGGCAGCGGATCGTTTTGTCCGCCATCGCCAGCCTGATTTCCGCCATCAGGCCGTCCGCCTGCCCGCGGGGCATGACTTCATATACGGTCAGGCCCTGCAGGCTGGCGCACGGCAATGGCAAAAATTCGGCGGGATCGCCAAAAACGTCGATATAGCGGCCATCTTCATCAATAATAAAGCTCACATCCGACACAACCTGGGCAAAATCCCGCAGAATCATTTCATGCTCTTTTTTTAATTCCTCTACTTTTTTTTTTGCCGTGATATCGACAGTCAAACCGACGAACCGCACTGGCCGCCCCGCCGAGTCAAACACTGCTTTACCGCTGCCCCAAGCCCAGCGATAGCTGCCGTCCTGGTGTCGAAACCGGTATTCAACGTTCAGTGTTTTTGCCCGACCGGTTATACAGTCTTCCATCCTCTGCTGAACAAAAGCAAAATCATCCGGATGGCAATAGTTTGCCCATTCCTCCGCCGGAAAACATTTATCCTGATTTTCATAGCCGAAAATAGCCTGCAGCCGGCCGTCACGGTACACGTTCCGGTTAATAAGATCCCACTCCCATAAACCCGCCGCGGTACCTTCGATGACTATGGAAAGACGATCCCGGCTTGTTTGCAGTTCCGCTTCCGCCCGCAATTTTTCGGTGATATCAATAACCATAGAAAAAATCAAAATTTTCTCTCCGCTTTCAAACGGCCCGGAATAGACTTCAACATCTCTGATTTCACCACTTTTCAGGCGGTGACGAAAAGTAAACGGTTTGTCACAAAAATGGTACACGCTGTCCATGCAGGCTTTCACCTGATCGACCGCCAACATATTTATCGCAAAAATATCCATGGTCTTTAGTTCTTCCAGCGAATACCCGTAAAATCTGGCCGCGGCCGCATTGACGTCGGTAATGCGGCCGGTTCCCGGATCAACTACCAGACAAACCGCCGGATTTTCAAAAAACATCTGCCGGTAGCGCCGGTAACGGCGTTCACTGTCCATCAGAGCATCTTCGGTGATCCTGCGGGCGGATATGTCAAGCAGCGTGCCCATGGATCCCACGACAGCACCATGCCTGTCCTTCAGCGCCCACTGACAAATTTCTACCCACCGAAAGCCGATATTTTTTGTCACCCAGCGGATCTCCTGGCGCAGTTCTGTTGTTTGCTGTTCCTGCACCATGGCCCGGTACCGCTGATAACAGCCCCGCTCATCGGGGTGGATATAGTCTGCAAAAGACGTTCCCAGGGCTTCTGCTTCCGTAAAACCGGTCATCGCCGTCCACGCGGGATTCAGGTAGGTCAGTTGTCCGGTAATGCTGGTTTGGAAAACGATTACCCGGGTGTGTTCGACAACCATATGATATTTCTCCTCGGCCGCAGCGGCCTGCTTTTTCAAAAAATTGATATACCGCGCTTTGCCCATAGTCACCTTTTTTCTCATGCCGTGGATTCTATTCTTTCGCATTTTATATCCGCTCCCCAGTTATACAATAAACAGAAATAATCTGTCCCGCAGGATTTCTTATCGCGCCATCAGACGAGTAGGCTGGGGGATCATCTCAAAAATTCCTTTTATTGCCAAATCCAGGTTCGCCCTATTATTGCATCACTAAAAAGATCCTATTCTGCAATATTCTTTGAACCTCAGACGAATCCTCCAGTTTTACCATTCACTGAGTGCAATAATTGTCGTAATTCTGGATATATTTAAAAATAAGGCGATTGTATTCATTCCGCTTTCACTGCGTCTCTAAAAACCACGGGGCTGCCTCAACATAGGTTCTAAAACCTGTTTGGGACAGCCCCGTGATTTTATTGATACGTAGTGAATACGATACGAAATTCAATAACCGTCACTCTTACCGGTCTTTGTTCATAGCTTTACACCGTTTTTACAGACTGGCCGCCGTTTGTGTCAGTTGGCCGGCCAAGCTTGTCATCTCTTCAATTGTCGCATTGACTTCCTCCACGGCAGCCGAGGTTTCTTCGGTAACCGCCAAGGTGGATTCCGAGGCGCTGGCCGTCTGATTCATCGACGTTTCAATTTCATGAGTCAGTTCTTTAATCTGGGCCACCGTCTTCTTCGACTCTTCCGACAGTTTGCGGATCTCATCGGCCACCACACCGAACCCCCGCCCGGCTTCACCCACCCTGGCAGCCTCAATGGCCGCGTTCAGGCCGAGCATTTTGGTCTCATCGGCAATTTCCCTGATGAACCCCATCACGTTGTTGATATTAACCAGTTGCCCCTTTACCTTTTCTATTTCTTCATGCAGTTGGCTCTGATTGCTGCTGATATCGTTGGTGGCCGCCGTGATCTGTTGGATCGAGGCCGACACTCCGGTCAGTCCCTGATCCAGCGAACCGGCCACTGCTTTCAAGTCCCGGGCCAGCTTGCGGGGAACCGCCAGTGAAAATGCGCCGACCACCGCTCCTGTTTTCTCATCGACAAGCGCTTCCGCCGCTCCCAGCAACGGAAACCCAAACACCGCCTCATCCGTTTCCCGGATGACAAGTTTCTTTTGTTTCATCGCCGCGTCCTGCACACTGCCCTCCCGTATCGGTGTGCTGACCTGCAACTGCGAAATATCGAACTTTTTCGACCCTTGTCTTTTTATATACTTTTCCAAATCATTAACGGCCAGAAAACCGCCCTCCGGCAATAGTTCGGCCAACACCGGGGCGAAGGTTTCGAACGCCTGAACGATTTTGTGCTGGCGGGGAGTCGCGATTCCCCAGGAGCCGATCACTTCGGTATCGTCATCGTTCCACACCGGCCCGCCGATGCCGCATACTCTGACTCCATAAACTTCCCGCCCCAATTCCAGGACGATCGTACGGCGGGCTTGCATGCTCTTGGCACCCAGTCCTTCCGGGCTGAACCGCGCTCCCACGTCCAGGCCGGGGATGTCAAATTTTTCCGCCTGTTTGTAGGTCACCGTCGTCAGATCGGTCAGAAAAAAACAGGCTCCGTCCTCAAAGGCATAAATGATAATCCGAAAAAATGTTTGCAGAAATTCCATTTCTTTGCCATGAATGCGTAAATCCTTAAGCTCCATAATCTCTGCTCATTCCTTTCCCCTTTTGTCAGCTTGCTCCGGCGTCAGACTCAACGCGCCGCTGCCGAATGCGTTATTACACCGCCATTGCCTATCTCTAACCGCGGTTATCATTTTTTCGGTTGTTATTGGATTCCCGCGATACTGATTTCTCCACTTTTCAGGTCGACTAAATCACCTTTTTCCGTACAAACGACCGGCTCAGTAAAATATTTGTCACGGTTGCTGAAACCGATAACTTTCGCCGTCTGGCCGTCGGTGAGGCGAACGCCGCACCCCAGCAACCGGTCCTTCATATTGGCGATAAACGTGATCGAAACCGCCGGGCTCAGTTTTTTAAACATCTCGCCGGCGATCGCCTCCATGGCGGCAAACGGCGTCATTTTGCGCCGGTAAGCCCGGTCTGAAGTCATGGCGTGATAGATATCGGCAATGGCGATAACCTCCGCCTCGAAACAAATATCGTCACCGGTTAAACCGTCGGGATAGCCACTGCCGTCCAGACGTTCGTGGTGCTGAAGAATGCCGCGAAGCACCCCGTCATCGACCGCTCCGAATTGCCGCACCAAGTGGTAACCTTCCCGGGAATGGCGTTTAATAACGGCAAACTCTGCCGGTGACAACGGCCCCGGTTTTTCCAATATCGCCACGGGGACGGCCAATTTGCCAATATCATGAAGCAAACCAGCCAAAATAATGTTTTGCAACTCCGGTCCCCTGCGCTCAAGCCATTTACCAAGTATCCCGGCGATAACCGCAACATCGAGGGAATGCCTGAACGTTTGTTCACTATGAGTTCGGATCTTATCCAGAAACTCGATGGCACCCATCGTTTCGACCAGCAGGGGAATTCGTTGTTCCGCCAGTTCCTGTACCTGGAGTAACGGTAGATTTTTCGTCTTGTCAAAATCCCGGAAGGCGTCTATGATGTCATTGACAGTATTCTCATATATCGCCGCAAATTCGCTCTCCGTCCGCCGGACGCCGCTTTGCCGGGCCTTGTTTCCATAACCCTCGCCGACAATGGCTATCCGCGCCACTCCCCATTCCCGAATTTTCGCAATTTGCGACGGGGTCAACCGGACGCCGCTTTCCAGCAGCTTCAACATTCCGTCGGCACTCATTAATTCCGCAGCCACAACCATTCCCGGTACTAGCTCACTTGCATCAACTCGTTTCACAGGCTGTCCCTCCAGAATGTTTTCACACTAACGGCACAAAAAAAGATGAGACCGGTGTCAGGTCTCATCCGTATCCATTTGTTCTCACTAATGGAATTTACAACCTGGCATCTATAAGCATCCGTACCGGCTAATCCCGAATTTTCCATCCCCGCTCCCGGCTAGCCTGGTCCGCATCGACAGCTGCATTTGTCTCTGTATCATAAAGGAATCAACAACTCCCATTTATCAACTTAATTATGGTTTCTTATATATTCTAGAACAAAATCCCATCTCAAGCCATTGTGCTAATTCGTTAAAGTTATACCGTCAAACAGAGCGAATCATTGTATACATATTACAACACTACCGTTGTCAGTAGTTGTATTTTGTCGATTTTAGTCAGCGAAACTTTCTGGCATTCCTATAGACGACACTTATGCCGGATTCCCCCCATACAAAAAGGCGGATCGCTGATCACGACCGCCTTTTTGTATGGTCAGGAACACAATTTTTCGTTATTTAAAAGCCATCACCGCACGGATTGCGGCTCATACCGGCAGCATATTTTAATGGCAGCGCCAAGATCTCACCACTGCCTAAATATCAAATTCAATCCGCTTGCCATGGATCATATTAAACTCCCGCACATGCAGGGAACGTTCCAGCAAGCGTTGCTTGTCGATGACAGTAATGGAATTTTGTTCCCGGCGTACAGTTTTTTCCTGCACCAGTTTGTTGATGACATTATACAAACC
>DATMYQ010000012.1:0-3229 GCA_035560935.1 Patescibacteria group bacterium
CAGTATAGTCAGAATCATTTTTTCTTAAAGCAATCAGGGAGCAGGCAGGCTTTTCAAAAAGGGTGTCGAATCGGAAAAACGTATAGAAAATATTGTATATGCAAAGGAGTGTATTGAATTTAATGAAACGATTTTGCTCTACCCTCATGTTGACAATGCTGTCGGTGATTATGGCGGTCATGCCCGCCCTTGCCTGCACGACCACTATTGTCGGCAAAGATGCGTCTGCGGACGGATCGGTTCTGGTTTCCCATTCTGAAGACGGATTAAATGATCCTGCTTTTGTGTACGTGCCGGCTAAAGATCACCAGCCGGGTTCACTGCGCCCGGTATATTACACTACGGTAGCGCTGGGTTTCAAACCGGAGTGGGGTGGCAGCCAGGCTCACCGGATTGTGACGAAAGACCGGGGCGCGGGCTATAATATTCCCAATGTTCCCCCTAGCATTCCGCTGGGCTTCATTCCCCAGGTAGCGCATACCTATGCCTACTTTGACGGCAATTATGGCATTATGAACGAGCATCAGCTGTCTATTGGTGAATGCACGGACAAGGCCAAAGTGCATCCGGAACCGGAACCGGGAAAACGGATCATGTATTCCGCCGAACTTTCCCGCATCGCGCTGGAACGTTGTACAACCGCGCGTGAAGCGATAAAACTTATGGGTGAATTGATTGAACAGTACGGCTACTATGGCACGGGAGAAACTTTGTTGGTCGGCGACCCCAACGAAGGCTGGGTCATGGAAATGGCCGGATACGATATGAATGGTACCAACGGTGTCTGGGTGGCGCAGCGAGTGCCGGATGATGAGTTTTTTGTAGCTTCCAACCAGTTCCGGATCCGGGATGTCCGTCCGGACGCGGAAGATATGATGTATTCAAAAAATATTTTTGAAGTGGCTCAGGCAAAAGGTTGGTGGACACCGGAAAGCGGCCTGCTAGACTTCACCAGTGTGTACGGTGACGGCGAATTTCATCACCCCTACTATTCGTTGCGCCGGGTTTGGCGGGCACAGTCACTGGCAGCGCCTTCGCTGAATTTACCCGCCTGGGCGGAAGGACCTTTCACCCGGACGTATCCTTTTACGGTAAAACCGGATCAAAAACTGTCCGTTAGTGATCTTTATGCGATTCATCGCGACAATTACGAAGGGACGGAGTTTGATCTGACCAAAGGACTGGCTGCCGGACCCTTCAGCGATCCCAATCGCTATGAAGGTCAGGCCGAATCTGTAGCCGACAAAGAGGGTAGACTGACGCCGCTGAACGGTGAATTTGAACGGCCCATTAACATTTACCGTTGCGTCTACAGCTATGTTAACCAGTCGCGTAAAGGTTTACCTGACGCTATCGGCGGTGTCATCTGGTTTGGTGCCGACCGTCCGACTACGACCACGTATATGCCTTTTTACTCCGGGACAATTGATTTGCCTGCTTCTGTCCAAACTGCAGATATTTTGAAATTTAATCGTAACAGCATGTGGACAGCCTTTAATTTCGTTGCAAATTATGCCCAGCTTAAATATTCCTATATGATTCAGGATATTCAGGCGGAGAGAAGTCGTTTTGAAAGCAAGACGATAGGGGAGCAGCGCGGGCTGGAAACTAATGCGCTGGCTCTTTGGAACAGCGGTGATCAACAGGGAGCCCGCCAGTTGCTGACCGATTACAGCAATAAAAACGCACAGACTGTTCTTGACGCTTGGTGGACTTTGTCGCAGAATCTCTATGTCAAATACAACGACGGCTACATCAACAATAAAGAGGGCGGGATTGCCCAACCGGTCTTTTATCCCTCTTCCTGGCTCCAACAGGTAGGCTTTGAAAACGGGCCGACCAGTTATCAGCGGCCGGCCCAAAGTAAATAAAAGTCTGAATTCACGATACAGGTATACAGTGAAGTTTAATTTGCTGCATACCTGTTTTCGTATATAGATGAAGGTATGAACGAGCGCTTTTGGGTATAAATGGGGGGTTGTTTGAAGAAAGGCAGTCGGGTAAAATAAAAGTGTTGAGCAAGGTGTCGCGGGAGGAAAACAAGAGGAGATGTTGCGATGAGCGGGAAGAGATCAAAGAAAATAGCAGCCTTTTTTCTCGGTGTATATATTTTGCTCGTTGCCGCCGTTGGTACCTGTGAAACGGCGGATTCTTTCAAGACACCGGAATATTACAACAGTACGGGCTTGAGTTTTATCAATGCCGCCAGCGCCTATTCACTGGGTTATACCGGTCTTGGTGTTGTCCTGGGAATTTGCGATGATTATGTCCGCCTTACCCATCCGGAATTTATAAAAAAATGGCAATCGGGTTATGTCGATGCCGGTCCGGAGGATGGCTATGACTGGCAACAGGGTGGTCATGGCAGTCATGTCGCCGGGATTATGGCTGCGGCGAAAGATAATGTGGGGATGCAGGGACTGGCTTTTGACGCGGATATTATGTCCGGTACTTATTACTATAGAAACTATACTATTCTCAAATCCACGTATGACGCTTTTAACCAGAATTCCCGGGTTCGTGTGATCAATAACAGCTGGGGACTTGATTTTTATCCGGATGAGATTAATGAAGGAAAACAAAACTTCATTAACCGTGTGAACAGTTATCAGGATATGCCCGATTCCCTGTCGATACTGGCCCGCAGCATTACCGATTATGATAAGGTGCTGGTCTTTGCAGCCGGTAATGCGGGTCATTCGACTCCGGGCGGCAATTCACTGCTCCCTTATCTTTACCCGGAAACCGCCGGGAATTTTATCAATGTGGTGGCGTTAAATTCCAGCGGCTTCAGCGATGATGCCGCAACGGCAAAGAGCAATTCGGTTGCCGTATTTAGCGATCTGACCAAATATGTTGAAGAAAATAGCATATCCGCCCCGGGCGTTGACATCAATTCGGTGGAGGCGGGCAGCGACGGCTATACGTTAATGTCCGGTACTTCGATGGCGGCGCCGTACGTTACGGCGGCAACCGGATTGGTGCAGCAGGATTTCCCGTATATGACCGGCAAACAACTCACCGACACGATTCTGTCTACGGCCAATAATACCTTCACCCTTCCCCGCTATACGTTAACGGTTCAAGAGGATTTTCCCGACCCGACAATTACGGTAGACAGAAGTTCGCGTGTGGTGAAACAGATCAATCTGTATTATTTCGGCTCCAAACCGGATCAGGCTGGACAAACGGCGGATCTGACGGGTTATTACAACGAAAACAAGGATAC
>DATMYQ010000013.1:0-4519 GCA_035560935.1 Patescibacteria group bacterium
CTCATCTTAGGAAAAAGTAATCTTTCCTTTTCGATGGCCTGAATGTGAATCGGCAGTGTTGACTGGGCATAACCCAACTCTTCTGCCGCCCGGGTATAATTTCCTCGGCGGGCAATCGTATGAAACGTAAGCAGGTTTTTCAATTCCATGCCATACACTCTTTTCTCCAACGGATGCTTATCCCTTCGTCATTGATATATTTTATATTTTATGATTCTCGATTGTAACTATGTTGAATTTTTATTTCACTTTTCCGTGTCCTTCCATTAATATATAGCATAAGAACAAATAATAAAGCAACTGACGTTGATCCGCCTTGGACAATAGGCTATTCAGCGCCGGAAGGAGCATCATGGGAATTTATCGTTTATACCAGGTTGACGCTTTCACCACGGAAAAATTCCGTGGCAATCCCGCCGGAGTCGTTAGCGGCGCAGCCGGTTTATCGACTGAAACTATGCAGCAAATCGCCCGGGAAATGAACAATTCCGAGACCGTTTTCATTCTGCCGCCAGACGATGCCAGCCATCAGGTAAAGTTACGCTATTTCACTCCCGCCACCGAAGTCCCGTCCTGTGGACACGCCACCATCGCCGCCCATTATGTAAGAGCCGTGGAAAATCGTTTGGGAAGTTGCACGGTATTACAAAAAATCGGCATCGGCGTTTTGCCCGTAAACATTATCCAGGACGGCGACTATTTTATCTGGATGACCCAAGGTCACCCAGAGTTTTCCTCTCCGTTGGCGGCACCGGAACGTCAGGCGCTGCTAACCGCCCTGGGACTGGAAAGTGAAGACCTGGACCACCGTTGCCCGGTCCAGATGGTTTCGACCGGTCATTCCAAAATACTGTTGGGTCTGCGGTCCCGTCATAAGCTCCACTCTCTGCAACCCGATCTGGCTCTGTTGACTCGTCTGAGCGCCACACTGGGCTGCAGCGGCTACTTCCCTTTCGCCTGGGCTGAATCAGGCGAGCACCAGCTCACCGAGGGACGTATGTTTGCTCCTGCCATTGGCATCGCGGAAGATCCGGTGACCGGTAATGCCAACGGTCCGCTGGGTGCCTATCTCGTGAAACACCGGCTGGTGGAACATCCGCCCGCTTTGTTGACATTCACTGCCGGACAGGGTGCGGCAATAGGCCGTCACGGCAAGGTAGAGGTCAGGGTCACTGTCGCCAGCGACGGCCATCCGGTTCAAGTGGAAATCGGCGGCCGGGCGGTTATCGTCTTTGCCACCACGATTGAAATATAACAAACCAGGGAACTACTGTCGAAATCAGCAGTTCCCTGGTTTGTTAATCCGGTGCCAGTGGTATCCTGATCCGGAACGTCGTCCCCTGACCGGGAAGACTGTCACATGCGATACTGCCTTTTAATTTATCAATCACCAGCGTTCGGATAATATGCAGTCCCAGACCGGTGCCACCGCTGCCCCGCCGGGTGGTAAAAAAAGGTTCAAAAATCCTTTCCCGGACACTGTCCTGCATCCCGCTGCCGTCGTCACGATATTCCAACAGCAATTCCCGCTTCGTGTCCCCGGTCACTTCGGCGGCAATCAGGATATGGCCGGCCTCCCCGGGGCCGTATGCGTGCAGCAGCGAGTTGGTGGCCAGATTGATCACAATTTGAGCCAACATACCCGGGTAGCTTTCGATCATCACATCGTCCCGGCAACGTATTTCCATCTGATGCCGGGTTTTTTTCAGCGCAGGGCGTAAGCTAAGCACCACGCCATCCAAATATTCGCGCAAATTGAACAAACGGCGCTCATCAATAATCTGGTCCACCGCCACCTGTTTAAAGTTGCGGATCAGTTCCGCCGCCCGCTGCAGATTGGACTGAATCAAACCGGTGGATTCCATGAGCACTTCAGCAAACTCTGCGAAATCTGCCCGGGTAAGCGTTCTCTCCTCAAACAGCCGCATCAGTTTTTTGGCCTCGACTTCCAACCCCGACGCCGTCATGACGCCAATACCAATCGGCGTGTTCACCTCGTGGGTGACACTGGCTACCAGTTTGCCCAGTTCCGCCAGTTTTTCCTGTTGCAGCAGCAGTTCCTGCGCTTTGGATAATTCCTGACCAAGCTCAGCCAGTTCCCGGGCCCGTTCCCGGGCTTTGTCCTCCAATTCCTCGTGAGACTGGCGCAGAACCGCTTCCGCCCGTTTACGGTCGCTAATGTCCACCATCACCGTCATCACCGCTTGCTGACCGGCAAATTCAATTTTCCGGCAACTGATCAAGGCCCAGAAATTTTTCCGAAACTTACTGGAGATCTCCACTTCCAGCCCTTTGACCTGTCCCTCCGCGGCCAATCGCTGCAAAATCATTTCCCGATCGGCGGCTCCCATGCCATAGTCGGTCCGGGTTCCGATCAGCGCCTGTCCTTCAGCCATCTGCAACAAGTGTACGGCACTGTCATTGATAAACAGTACCGTCCCATCGGTTCCGTTGACGGCTACTGCTATCGGGGCAATTTCCAGCAAAGAGCGAAACTGGCTTTCGTATTCCAGTAATTGTTTTTCAATACGGTTGCGTTCGTCAATATCGGTGAACGCCGCAAAAACCGCCGCCGCTCCTTCAAAATACAGCATGCGGGCGTTGATACTGACCCAAAAGATACTGCCGTCCAGACGTTTGAAACAGACGCGCAAATCATTGACGGTACCCTTTTGCCGCAACAGCGCTTTCATTTTCTCACGCTCCGCCGGATTCAGCCAAAAGTCGACAGTCGAGCTTCCCTCTATTTCCTGATGACTAACACCCACCAATTCCCGGGCCCGATCATTGGCATACAAAAACAAGCCGTCGTCAACCCGGGCAATCGTCACCGCGTTCGGCATCCCGTCCAGCAAAGTTCTTAACTGCATTTCTCGGCCCCGCAATTCATTTTCCAGCGTTTTACGGGCGGTAATATCGGTATAGGTCCGGACAAAACCGCTGTGCGGGACGGGGTTATGGCGAAACTCCAGCACCCTCCCGTCAGACAGCGGCATTTCCGCAACAAAGGAGGACGGATAGCGCAACCGGGCGCAAAGCGCCTGCCCCACCTCGGAGTTCAATCCGTGTTCTGCGGCCCATTGCATCATCAAAGCATCCATCGGCTGCCCTTCGAGACCGGTTCGGCGATCCTTATTGATATAGTCAAGAAATTTACCGTTATAGGCAACGATCTGCTTGTTATTATCATACATCAGTACCGCCTGATCCATGTTTTCCATGACCGCCCGCAGCTGATCCTCCGCCTGACGGCGGGCCTGATACTGACGTTTGACCCGCAAATTGGAAAGCATGACTCCGGCAAAAATCAGCAACAGCGCGGCCACGCCGATCACGGCATACTTTCGCAACAAGATCAGTTCTTTCTGATTTACTCCTGGCTCCGGTTCATATAAAAATTCTTTGATTTCCATCCCCGGTGGCAGCATCCCAATTTCCGCATAGGTTTCGGCAATATGCTGCCAACGTCCGCTGTGCATATAACCCAGCTCCACCAAATGCGGCTGAATCAGCTGATGCATCCGGGAAGCTTCAAACAGCAGCGCAGCCCGGTCCCGTGCTGGAGCATAGCGTCGTTGAATCATATCGACAACTTCGTCCGGATGTTCCAGCGCGTAATACCACCCCAGAAGGCTGGCCCGGCGAAACGCTTTCACCCGTTCCGGATGCTCTTTAATTTCTTTTTCCGTGGTGAACAGATTGTCGCCGTAAAAGTCAATGCCCGCCGCCCGCGGCGAAAACGTCAAATAACGAACACCCCTCCGTTCCAGGTCAAAGGGTTCCGTGGTCGCGTAGGCGCTCATCGCTTCTACGCGGCCACTGATCAAATCCCCTATGCTGTAACTGTGATCAACGATTTCCATTTCATTGATCGCCAGGCCTTCATGCCGCAAATAGGCCAGCAGTTCCGCACTTCCAGGTTCCAGCATCAAACTTTTTCCCGCCAGATCATGTAGACTATAAATATCGTTATTTTCAACGGATAACAGTACCAGCGGTGAATGTTGCATAATCACCGCCAGCACCACAACCGGGTCCCGCTGGTGGCGCCGCAGCAGCAATTCACTGTTGCCGACTCCGTACTGCGCCCGACCGCTCAACACCTCATTCACCGGATTTAAACCGGGAAAAGCCTCATTAATTTGCACATCAAGACCGGCTTCACGATAGTACCCCAGTTCCTGGGCCGCATAATAGCCGGCAAACTGAAACTGATGCCGCCACTTCAACTGCAGCACGATGGATTCCGCCGCCGACGCCGCCCCCGCCGCAAACAGCAAAACCAGACAGCAAAGAAACCCACGCAAAACATTTTTCAAAACGCGTGAGCGAATGCCTGTAGATATATACAAAAGCCCGATATTTGGCATTCTCCCCAACTTGGCTCCCGCCAGCCATCTCCCCTGCTTTCTGTATTGTCCCGCATCCTGGCCCATCCCACGGCTCCTTTCCCTAACCGTCATCTCGCATTTCCGGTTTGGGATCTCACACCTGAAAACAATATTCTTCACATTATTAT
>DATMYQ010000014.1:0-2847 GCA_035560935.1 Patescibacteria group bacterium
CAAATCCGGTTCCGGCTCGGAAAGCGTAATTTATTTTGAAGGACTCAAAGAACTGACGGAGTGGGATAAAAACTTAATTGAGGTCTTCTGCATGAACGTGTCGGTGGCGTTTGAAAACATCTACCTGAATCAGGAGATGGAGGACACGCAGAAAGAGATTATTTTTACCATTGGCGAAATTGCCGAGGCCCGATCCCAGGAAACCGGATTTCACGTCAAACGGGTGGGGGAATATTCCAAACTGCTGGCGCTGAAATATGGTTTGTCGGAACCGGAAGCGGAAATTATTCGTCTGGCGTCACCAATGCACGACGTGGGTAAACTGGGAATTATGGATGCCATTTTAAATAAGCCGGATCTATTAACAGCGCAGGAGTTTGAAGTGGTCAAGCAGCATGTGCGGGTCGGTCATGAAATGCTGAAAAACTCCAGTCGGACCATTATGCGGGCGGCAGCCATTATTGCGCTGCAGCATCATGAACGTTACGACGGCGGTGGCTACCCCAGCGGCTTAAAAGGGGAGGAAATCCATATTTATGGCCGGATCACCGCGATCGCGGATGTGTTTGACGCGCTGGGCTGTGAGCGGGTGTATAAAAAAGCCTGGCCGACGGAGGAGATCCTTGATTATTTCCGGGAACAGCGGGGCAGGCAGTTTGATCCCCGACTGGTGGATATTTTCTTTGATAACCTGGAGGAGATTTTGCGGATCCGGGTCGAATTGAAAGACAGCTGAGTTTGCGATTGCGCCTATAAAAGCCGATAAAAAACAGAGGTGAGGAGAATATTACTTCTCCTCAACCTCTATTTTTTTGCGTTTATGCGGCTGTCGCGTGGTAAAACTTAGAACAAGCCGCTGACTTTACCGGTCTTGACGTCAACGTCGATCCGGCGGTAGGCAGGATCAGAGCTGGTGCCCGGCATCAGGCTGATTTGACCAGCCATCGGACAGAGGAATTTCGCGCCGCCATACACCAGAACGTCGCGGATCGGCAGGCGCCAGTTCTTCGGCACGCCTTTCCAGGTCGGCTCATGGGACAGCGACAGATGCGATTTAACCATCATTGTGGAGAAATCAGCATAGTGCGGATCCGCTTCGAACTTCTTGGCTTTTTCTTCGGCCAAAGGAGCCCAGTCTACGCCGTCAGCGCCGTAGACTTCCGTAGCAATTTTTTCCACCCGCTGCCGCAACGGCATTTCCAGCGGATAGAGGAATTTGATGTCGACTTTTTCTTTACAGGCATCGATAACGGCATCGGCCAGATCCAGAGCGCCGTCGCCGCCTTTGAGCCAGTGCTGGGAAACGGCAGCGCGGGCGCCGGCCTGTTCGGCAATCCGTTTAACCAACGCATGTTCCGCCGGAGTATCGGTATAGAACGCGTTGATACAAACAACCGGTTTGATACCGGATTTTTTGATAACGTTGATCAGGTGAACCATGTTTTCGCAGCCTTTTTCCAACAGGCTCAGGTTTTCTTTGGTGTACTCGTCCGGCAACGGACGGCCCGGTACCACGGTAGGTCCGCCGCCATGCATTTTCAGCGCGCGAACGGTGGCGACCAAAATGGATACGTTCGGGGTCAGGCCGCTGAGGCGGGCTTTAACGTTCCAGAATTTCTCAAAACCGATGTCCGCAGCGAAACCGGACTCCGTAACATGATAGTCGAAGCATTTGAGGCCGATGCGGTCAGCAATGATGGAAGACTGACCGATGGCGATGTTGGCGAAAGGTCCGGCGTGAACGAAGCACGGCTGACCTTCCACGGTAGCGCACAGGGTCGGGTTGATGGTATTGCGCATCCAGGCAGCCATCGCGCCATCCACTTCCAGGTCGCCGGTGGTCACCGGATCGCCCTGGCGGTTGTAGCCGACGATAACATGTTTGAAACGTTCGCGCATATCGGCCATATCTTTGGCTACGGCCAAAATGGCCATCAGTTCGGAACCAACGGCGATGCCGAATTTCGAGTGCATCATAAAGCCGTCTTTTTTGCCGCCAAGACCCATGATGATGTTTCTGAGGCCCTGGGCGGCGAAGTCGAGAACCCAGCCCATTTCGATGTTTTTCGGATCAATATCCAGACGCTTCAAGCCGCGCTTGGCCAGTTCGGCGTCAGTGTAGTTGGCTTCGTGCTGCATCCGGGCGTTCATAGCCACCATCGCCAGGTTGTGGGCGTTCATGATATCGTTGATATCGCCCGTCAGACCCAGCGAGAACTCGGTCATCGGAATCAACAGAGCGTTGCCACCGCCGGCCGCGGTGCCTTTGACGTTCATTGTCGGCCCGCCGGAAGGCTGCCGCAACGCGCCGCCGACATTCATGCCGCGCTTGCCGAGACCTTCCATGATCCCGATGGAAGTGGTGGATTTGCCTTCGCCCAATGGAGTTGGGGTAATGGCGGTTACTTCAATGTACTTGCCGTCTGGTTTGTTTTTCAGCCGATCAATCACTTTTAAGAAGTCTACTTTGGGAGTTTTGCCGTAAGGAATGATCTCATCCTTTTGCAAACCCATGATTTCTTGATACTTTTCGGTGGAAGGTATGTTTCCCTCAGCCAGTTCGGCGATTTGCCAGTCCTTCAGTTGTGTAGGATCCCAAGCCATGAATATACATCCCCCTTTTTTTCAGTGATTGTATGAGTCCATTGATAGTGGGCGCGCTTGTCCCCGCAACACCTCCTGCAAAAAATACTGTCCCGCTTTCTAAAGAAAGCGGATATCTGTCATCCGTCGTTTGTCCGGTAGACGGATTGCGGTCTGGCCGGACCTGCCCGTTGTCGGGCGGTGATTTTCCCGGAAAGCAGAAACATATTCTGTCTGGAAAAAGATTGCTCTGACGGATAATTC
>DATMYQ010000015.1:0-5242 GCA_035560935.1 Patescibacteria group bacterium
TGACTATATGATACTTCTTACTATAATCTGAAAATCCTTCCGGGGCAAAAAAGAATGAAGAGCAAAATTATTATACTTTCACTGCACCCGCAAGAATTTTTTTATAATCCTCGTAATTCTTCTTCAATAATTCCGGCGTATCCAAGGAATAGGGGCATTTCGTTTTGCATTCCCCACACGCTGTGCAATCTTCGATGTTCCTCATCATTTCCTGTCCCTTTGGTGTCAGCCAGTTTTCCGCCGGGGAACGTCTGATCATCAGGGACATCCTGGCGCAGGTATTGATTGTGATTCCAGCCGGACACGGCATGCAGTAGCCACAGCCCCGGCAAAACTCCCCGGTCAGTTCCCGCTGTTCTTTTTCAATCCAGGCCCTTTTTTCGTCGGTCATCTGCGGCGGGTTATCCATATAGCTTAAAAATTCGTCCAGTTCCCGTTCCTGCTGAATACCCCAGATAGGAAGCACGTTACTAAACTGTGTCATAAACGCATACGCTGCGGCAGAATCCGTGATCAGTCCCCCGGACAACGCCTTCATGGCAATGAATCCCATATTCGCCAGCTTGCATTTTTTTACCAGTTCAATTTCTTTGTCCATTGACAGATAACTAAAGGGATACTGCAGCGTCTCATACAGTCCCGAATTAATGCATTCGTTGGCTATGCCCAATTTGTGGTTCGTTAGACCAATATGCTTAATTTTTCCCTGTTTTTTTGCCTCCAGCATGCACTCGTACATTCCCGACCCGTCCCCGGGCCGGTAACAGCTGCCGGGATTATGAAACTGATAAATATCCACGTAATCGGTCTGTAGCGACGACAAAGAGGTTTCTAAATCCTGCCAAAATCCCTCCGGCGTATTCGACATAGTCTTACTGGCGATAAAAATCTTCTCACGCATTCCCTTAAAAGCCTGCCCGATCTTTTCCTCACTGTCTGAGTACATCCGGGCCGTGTCAAAGAAAGTGATCCCTCCGTCATATGCCTTCTTTAGTATTTTGATCGCCTCTTCCCTGTTTACCCGTTGAATTGGAAGCGCGCCAAATGCATTGCGGTCCGTGGTAATTCCTGTACTTCCTAATGTAACTTTTGTCATCGTAATACTCCCCTTTTTAGTCTTTTATATTCTATTCCGCTTCTTATAAGGAATAAAACAATCCTTTTTTCTTAGTTTATCATTTTTCGAATTCCTCTGACAAGGAATCGTCACCTCGCATCTTAATTTGACACCGCTTGACTCACACGCAACTATTTCTTTTCCAAAACTTCAAATTAATACATTCCCTTTTATTGTATTATTGTATAATGTAACTATACTTTGTGGATAGGGAGGGTCCTCATAGAAAATATAATGCCAAAACCGCTCTTTCATTGCTAAAAGCAACTACAAATCAGCGATAACACAAGGAGTGATGTGATTTTATGAACAGTGCTATCAAAAATTTTTTCTGTGGTTCAATCCTGACAATGCTGCTTTTGTTGACACCGGCGGCCCCTTCTTTTGCTTCCGAGCCAAGCGCCCCCACTAATAACCGCCCATATATCGCCTGGGACATGACGGGCCGGCATAGCGCCATAGTATACTTGTTGAATCTGACACCCTACAACATGTCTCTCAAAAGTTCTCCTTTCACCGATCATGTGATGGATAGCGATCCGTCTTCACCATTTATGTTTTCTCCTACCGGCATACCAAATAAAGTGCCGGCCGAAACCGGCGCGGCCTTCATGGCCGTCTGGCAACAAGATACTAACGGCAATGTTGCCGGTGAATATGATCTCTCTTACACGATACAGGGAGTGGATTCGACCAGCCATTTTGGTACCGGCAGGGATGGTTGTACCGTCAATCCGCTGGTCGGCGATGTTACCCTGCATCTTGAATTTGACCGCGTAAAAGAAAGTAAGACGTTAAAAAGCGATATTTTTCAGGATGTAATCAAAAGCGTCAAAGTGATTGTCCAGGGAGGAAAAGTCATTGCTTCCGGCGGAACAGCCGGTATGCTGAAATTCCTGAACTGCGTCTATAAACTGGGACAATCTATCGACAATACCATCAACGATGCCAATTCCAATTCTGATCAGGGATACTTTAACGCCTACATTTTGTCTTATAATGGCGACATGAACAAAACACCCACGATTGTTTCTTATGAATCGAATCCCGACAAAGCCTCCGAAAATGCAGCGATTGCCACGCAGCAAGCGGACGGCAATGGCTGTCCTCAGGCAGTCCTTGTCGTACCGGTCTCCATATTGCGGGAGCGTTCCGCAGACGAAGAATCACTAAGCGGAAATCTACCGGTCATTTTGGCTGCGGTTGTCACCATTCAGGACTGGGCATCGGCTAATGTCTGCTCCGCCGAAGTCAAAGCAAGCATCAGCCCCGCCGGTAACAAAATTGAGAATCTTTTGAGACGCGAAGGCCCGCGCGGACAAAAAACAGTCTTTAAACTGGTAAATTCCTTAAACGCGAGTGAGTTTCAAAACCTGACGGGCGCATACGAAGCCATTAGCAAGAACAAACACCTTTCCCTCCACCAGGAAGCCTTATTGGCCCGGCTGGCGATTGCCCTGGAAAAAAATGAGACGTCTCTGAAGCCGGGAGAAGCCCAAAAAACAAGTGGAAGGGTGATCAAGCGATGAAATACATAAAAAAGCTGACTTTATCCCTGTTCCTGGCATTAATGGTTCTGTCTGTGAATACAGAAATAATCCAGGCAAAGTCCTGCTCGCAACAAGCCGGACTTTGGATCGGCGGTGGATTTAATCTCGAAGAGTATCACTATTCATTCAGCCTGATCAACCTCACCGATTATGATGTGTTTATCAGCCCCAAATTTACCGACCAGCAAAACCTTGGAGGCAACTTCCCCTATAACACAAAATTCCCTTCCTTCAACTGCAATGACACCTCGCCTACCCTGGACAACCTAGCTCTGACTACCTGGAGAAGCGGGAAGCATTCCAAAATGTTCCCCAGCGGCTGTAGCACGCCCGTGCCGATTTCTATCCTGGACGAGAGTAATGCTTACAATTTCAGCCTTTACTTTTATCAAGACCCTGAGCGACCGGCCCAACACGCTGTTAACGTCGCATTTGGACCGTTTTATGGTCAAACAAGCTGGAAGTATTCACAATCGGTGAAAAACGATAATGGTTTTTACGCCGATACGCCGCGGGTGATTGATTCTGCGCAGTTAGGTGAAGGAATTATGTACGCCATTTCGGATAAATTTATTCTCACCCTATACGGTTCCGGAAATAACGACATCATTTTGGTAGTAAACCAAAAACGTTCTACTAATGACTATCACGGCAATCATCTGCAATGGAAATTGATTGGCGGCTAATCAGAAAAAGCAACACAGAGTCCGGAAAACCATTATTTTGTCAAAAAAAATCAAAAGGCAGCTTTCTTTCCACGAAAGGAAAGAAAGCTGCCTTTTTTGCAGAGAGGCAAAGACTCAGCGGGACAAGCCGGTCGCATCTTGCCGATGCAGCCGCCTCACCAGAAAGCTCAAAAATCATCAGTTCGGATCGGACACCACCCGGTAGACGACATCCGGTCCATCGTAAACTTCTTCATAATAATTTGTCCCATCGTAATGATATTCCTGATCATGAACCACCACAACCTGGGTCTGTTCCGGCAAATTATTGATAATGGAACCAACGATAATGGCCCCGATAACGGCACCGGCGATAAAGCCGTCGCCGCAATTGGGACCGCCATAATACACGTGACCATAGCGGCCATAGTTATTGTTCACATTTACATTGACGTTTCGGTCTATGTCACGATTCACATTACGGTTCACGTTCCTGTTTACATTCCGGTTATTGGTATTTTCAACCCGGGGAGCCTCTGCCGGCCGTTGCGCTGGCCGGTCCGCCGGTCGTGTCCACGCCCGGTTGCCGTCGCCACCGCGGTCCGCCCGGTTCGGAGCGGCCTCTGTTAACGGCAAGGTCAAACCAAACATCATCATAAAGGCGATAAACCCCGCCATAATTTTGCGAATAGTCCGTATCATATCAATTTCTCCTCCCATCACTGTGCTACTTGCCGTTCTGCCGTTCGGACGCCTTCAGGAACGGAATCTGCTTCATGCCCGGTTTCGCGACAAAAGTTGTCCAGCCTTCTGGCAAAACCGGCTTCAGATTCCAGTCTGTAATTTCAATATTCCAGCTAGGCATCGCTGGATTTCCCTTGAAATTCACAACAACCTTGCGCAGAAATGGTTTATCGCCGGCTTCGATCCACAGTTGTATGCTCCGGTCTTTTTTTGTGAAAACCACATGATTACAGGAAATATCGCCTATTTTCGACGTACCGACATACGCCGATTTGATGACATCCTTTAGCAAATCTTCGCCAAAATCGTTGCGGGCTACATCAAGCAGTTGAAAATCCAGTCCATATTCCTGGGCCGCCTGATCTAATGCTGTTTCAATAGTGGCGGGTGTCTCCATCACCGCGTACACCGCTTTGTCTTCGTCATAAACAGTAATCGTTTTTCCGTTAAACAGGAGTTGTTTGTTCTGCAAATCGCCTTCTATGTTCAGCTGAAAGCCGGCCGGGCGCTTCACATAATAATCAAAATCGAACGAGTACATAATTTTTTCGTAGTCCGGATACACTTTGTCATAACTTGCATTACCACTTATGTAAAACTGTGGCAAAGAATTCATGAACTGCGTCATGGAAAGCACCAATTTTTCTTGCGTTGATACCGCTGCAGGCTCCGGTGTTTTAACTTCTGCCGTCTCCGGCGCCGCCCACACTGGTTGAAAAAACATGGATACACAGATCAGTGCCAAAAGTCCGACAATGATTTTTTGTTTCATAGGAACCCTCCTCACATTTTTTTGTTTCACTTTCTTACTTTGGGTTTATGGATAAACTGGTGATATCCTCATTTGTATTTATGCCGCCAAGACAATATTTTTTCTCTTTCTTTCGCCCGTATGAAGGCAGCAAGCCATAAAACTATGAAGTATTCACCACGTCTTTATTCATTTTACCATTACTCCTATCGGACAGAATGCCCATATACGTTTACTCAGTATTAATCAAGTATTGTCTCTTTGCTATTTCCAAACCAATCTGACGTATTGCCAAAAAAATAGCTATCTGTCCTTCTTCAGACAAACAGCTGTTCCTTTTTCTGTAAAAATTCAGGCTTACGCAAACCTATATGATGAAAACAAGCCACAGCCCTGCAAAGCATTTTTTCTATTA
>DATMYQ010000016.1:0-8563 GCA_035560935.1 Patescibacteria group bacterium
GCCCAAAGGCATTTCATCGATTATATCATCGAAATCCATTTCATCGAGTTCATCGATTTTATTTACTTTATTCATTTCATTCATTTTATCTCACTTCTTTCCTCCATACTCACTATAGTCATGTGCTTCTGTGAATCACAAAGCGGCAGTCCGGCGAAGGCGGGGATGATCCAGTGCCATCATGATGCCGTAAATGATCGCCTGCGGTCGCGGTGGACAGCCGGGAACATAAATGTCCACGGGTACAAGTGAATCCACCGGGCCGTGGATCGCATAGCTTTCGCCGAAGATCTGTCCGCTGCAGGCGCAACTGCCCACCGCCATCACCAGTTTAGGAAATGGCGTGGCCTCAAAAGTCATCTTTAAAGATTGAATTGAATTACGGGTCACTACACCAGTTACCATCAGCAAATCCGCATGGCGGGGCGAGGCTACGAAGTCCACACCGTACTGTTGTATGTCATAAATCGGATTACTCAAATGACCCATCTCAAAATCACAGGCGTTGCACGATCCAACGTCTACATGTCGGACATGAATTGACCGCCCCAATACCGAACGAATTTTCCTTTTCAACGCCGTGCCCGCATCATCAGCCAGCCTTCCCCCCAGGGTCGCCAATTGATAATTACTGGTTTGCTTTAAACAACCCGCCGAACATTGCTCCACACAACGCCCGCAAAAAACGCAGGCATTCTGTTCAATCGTCACCGTTCCCTTGTTAACCTTAACTGCATTGGTCGGACAAATTTCACTGCATTTTTGGCAATCCTGGCATTGAGTTTCCGTCACGACCACTTCGCCCCGGGAACGCAGCGGTGGAGCTGCCGCATTCCAGTCTTCCGTCACAGTTCCGGTGGCAATGATTTTTCGTATCACATTTAACATGTTCTTCCCTCCTATCGGTCCAGGCAAGCGTATGACAATTCATAGCTTTTATTTATCAATGGAAAATCCGGAATAATATTACCGGGAGCGGCGACCGTCAGCGCCGGCCAGTTGGGATAAGCCGCTGCCCGGACAAACAGCCGGTATACGGTATTATTCTCACCGACCATCAACCAGTGCAGATTACTGCCCTGCGACGATTCCGTCCAGCCAAAACCACAACTATAAGGTTTGATTGGCGGAATATCCACTTTTAATTCTCCCTGCGGTATTTTATCCAAAATCTGGCGAATCAAGCCGATTGTCTGATAGACTTCATCAACCCGGACCCATAATCGGGCCGCCACATCACCCGTGGTATACACCGGCACGGTAAATTGCAGATCGTAATAGCATCCATAGGGAAAATCCCGGCGCAAATCCACATCGATGCCGGAAGCCCTCGCACCAACTCCGACGACACCTAAGTCGACCGCAGCCTGGCGGGGAACAATTCCGGTCATATTGACCCGTTCCAAAAATTCATCGTTATAGCGAAACAGTTTAATCAGACCCCTAAAATCCGGCTCCAGATCGTCGAGAAGCTTGCGGATTTCCCCGGCCAGTTCGGCCGTGATATCAAGCCGCACGCCACCCGGCGCCACCATGCCACGCAAAAAACGATTTCCGGTCAATGCATCGTTCACCCGCATGATCGCTTCTTTTATCCGGGCTCCCGCCATCACGGCGACGGCAAAACCCATTCCGGCGCCGAGATTACCGATGTCGCCCACATGGTTGTAAAGACGTTCCAGTTCAGCAACCAAAGCCCTGAGGTATTGCGCCCGGGGCGGCACCTTTACTCCCGCCATTTCTTCGATGGCCTGGCAGTAAGACAACGAGTGAGCCACTCCACAAACCCCGGAAATCCGTTCCACCTGATAAAAGGCTTTCCCTAACGGCAGATTTTCAATCGCTTTTTCGATACCCCTGTGCACGAAAAACATTTTTGCGTCCAGGCGAAGGATTCCTTCACCCGCCTGACTGAAACGGAAATGTCCCGGCTCAATGATGCCGGCATGAATCGGTCCCACCGGCACTTCGAACACTCCGGCACCTTCCACATGAGCCATCGGATACTCTTTTTGGGCTGTGGGAACAAGGGTGCTAACGTTAAAATCCTTACGCAGTGGATATACATCACTCGGCCAATTTTCGTGAAGTACTAATGGTCTAAGATCCGGATGCCCTACCGGTCGCAAACCGAACAAGTCGTTGATTTCCCGTTCATACCAAGCGGCTGCAGCAATTCGTGGACTAATGGACGGGTACTCCAGCACTCCGTTGGGATCCAGCGTCGCCTTAATTAAAACAATGTTCAGGTTGCGTTGGAAAACGCAATAAATGGCATAGTTTCCATTTATGCTACGTTCATCATTTGCAAACATGGCCATCAGTCCGTTTTGCCCGTCCTGATAAACAGTGTAGGCGCTCTCCCTCAAATCGGCTGCCGAAACATTCAATTGCTCAAACATGGGTCAACCTCCTAAGACGATTTCAGCCGCTCGTACCAATATGCTATTGGCCAACGGGGGCAGATAAAACCCGCCAACAATGATGAGTACCGTTGACAAGACCATGGCACTCATAGCCAGTGGCCGGACCGGTACCCGCGTTCGTTCCGGCGCCGCCGTGCCAAAACTCATCTTAAGCAAATAGCGCAGCATACCGGCAAAGATACCGGACAGCAGCAGCAGCGTGACCGCGCCGATCATCCATTGTTGCTTTTCAAATAAGGATACGACAATCTTAAACTCAGAAATAAAGATGTTGAACGGCGGTGATCCGGTAATCGCCAAGATACCAATAATAAACAGAGTGGTGACCAGCGGCATCCCATTGATTGCGCCTTGAATTTGCTTGATATTTTTCGTTTTGTAATCTTGTGTGATCATACCGGCGATGTAAAACAGGGAAGATTTTGCCACCGCATGATTGACGATATGCAACAATGCACCATAGATTGCCAACGGTGTCCCCACACCCAACCCAAGCGTAATGATCCCCATGTGCTCCACGCTGGAATAGGCTAATAACCTTTTTACATCGTGTTGAACCAAAACGAACGGTATCGCAATCAAAATCGACAGCAACCCGATTCCCATCAGCAGAAAATGGGGAAACTGCGGACCGATAGCGCCTTGCACAATAATAACGTTCCGAATCAGAACATACAGCGCGCAACTAAGCAAAGCACCGGACAACAGTGCGCTAATCGGCGACGGTGCTTGGCTGTGAGCGTCGGGTAACCAAGTATGCATCGGCGCCAAACCGGCTTTCGTACCGTAACCGATCAGAATGAAAATAAAAGCCATCTTTACTACGGTTGGATCCAGCTGAGCTGAGATGGCTTTTAAAGCCACCCAGTTGAGGGCCTGACTGCCCCCGCCCGCTGTAACCTGTCCGTAATAAAGAACCATCGTCCCAAACAAGGCCAGACAAATTCCTACCGTGCAGATCATTACATACTTCCAGGCCGCCTCAAGGGCTTCCCGGTTAAAATAGTAAGCGACCAGCAAAGCCGAGGCCAGCGTTGTCCCTTCTACAGCGACCCACATCAGTCCCAGATTCCCCACAACCAGCACGCTGATCATGGCAAAGCTGAACAGATTCAGCAACGCATAATACCGCGACAGCAACGATTCGGAAACAGCTCCTTCCTTCACCTCTTTTTCCATATAAGAAAATGAAAATAAGGTTGCGGTTAAAGTAAGTAGCGCAACAACAAACAACATCACTACGCTTAGCTGATCCAGGTAAAAAAATTCAGTGCTGTATTCTTTCTCTTGGACGATCTGATAAATAATCGTAAATAGCACTACCGTGGTTGCGATACTGCCCGGTAAATTCAAAACCCGCAAGGAGGCGGCTTTGGTCTGAAAAAGTGACAGCAAACCGGTAATGACCGGTATGGCCAAAGCCAATAGAATTAATTCGTGCACACTCTCACCCCTTTAACTTTTTCAGCAGACTGATATCTGTAGATTCAAACGAAAGTTTCAGCCGATAGGTGAGAATCACCAGCACTACGACCGCCACCAATACATCCAGAAAAATTCCCAGTTCGATAATCAACGGCAATCCCTGGGTAATCGATAAACCGAACAAGTACAGTCCATTCTCCATGGTAATCAATCCAATGATTTGCATGACGGCCTGCCGGCGCATCATGATAAAAATCAAACCGCTTAAAATCAGCGCAATGGCCGCCGGCAAAGTCGTAGCCACTGCAACGCCAGGCAAATGCGGATTAATTACCTCATAGGCCAGAATAATAGAAAGCAACGTCATAAAGGTGGAAAGATTGGCTTTAACAATCTCCCTACCGACAATTTCTCGTTCTTCTTGAAGATAGGGCAGCAACCGGTAAAATGCCAGCGGTATGATTCCCACTTTAATAACGGACGTCAATAAAGCTGCTGCATACATGTGCAGCTCATTCGTCCGGAATCCGATGATCGCACAAGCCAGTGCAACCAAAACCGACTGGGCCACGATAATATTAATGGCTAATCGCAAATTGGAAACCCGGGTCTGTAATATGGCTGCCAACAAAAGCAGTATGGTTAACAGTTCCATAATCGGTATCCCCTCCTTCCAGTAGTATCTGTTTTAAATTTTATCAAAGGCCATTTTCTTTCTCGGCTACTGTGCAACCAGTGCCAGTATCGAAAATACCCCGGCCGCCGCCATTAAACCCGGTACACGAAACAGGCGTATTTTATTGGTACTGCTTTCAATACCGGCCAATAGCAAAGCAACCAGCAAAACTTTGACAAACATCCAGGCAATGTTGGACATCACCGAATCAAACCCGGCGATATTCCAGGGGATAAAAAAATTGACCAACAATAAAATCAACACAACCTGTTTAATGGCGGAAGCCCAGAAAATCAAACCGACCGGACGTCCGGAATATTCCAGCACCATTCCTTCATGAATCATTGTCAGTTCCAGATGAGTATCCGGATTATCGACGGGTATACGTCCCGTTTCCGCTACGGTGACGATGAGGAAAGCTACGGCGGCCAGTATCGCGGAAAAAGTAACCGGCGTTGCCGCCGCCGCTCCGACCATTGCCGTCAAAGATGTCGAGTTGGCACTGTGGGCAACAATAAAAAGCGCTAGCATTAACGGTGGTTCTGCCAACACACTGATAAACATTTCCCGCGACCCGCCCATACCGCCGAAAGTGCTGCCGGCATCAAGTGAGGCTGCCGCCAGGAAAAAGCGACCCAACGCAAACAGATATACCAATACAAACAGGTTCCCAAGCTGCAAACCCTCACCGCTAACTACCGTTGGCGCCAACGCAGCGGCGCCGACCACGCTCGCAAAATAAACATATGGCGCAACATGAAATAACCATGACACCGTCGGCGAAACCACACTGTCTTTTCGCAGATATTTTGCATAATCATAATACGATTGTAAATATCCGGGGCCTCGCCGGCTCTGCAGCCGCGCCTTGGTGTTTTTTATCAGTCCCTGGATGGCCGGCGCCAGAAGCACAATGATTATTGTCTGCACCAGCATTGTGATTATCAACATGCTATCACCACCCTGTTCCTATGATCATCACGATAACAGTAATCGCCATGATATATCCAATATAGAGCTGCAAACTGCCTGCCTGAATCAATTTACAATAATTGGCAAATACAAATACCGCTTCGCAAAACGGTTTATACAGCAGTTCATTGACGTAATGAGTAACATGGACATGTACCGAAATCTTCACCCCATGATACGCACTAGCCGATCGATCATAGCGCACTTCATTGACTGGATTGAGTACGCTGCGGAAAGCGCGCCGGACCGGCTCGGCAAATCCGGTAGACGTATATTCCATCCGGGCCGTGGGAATAATACCACAGGTCCAGGTTTCACCAGTTTCGTGACGGGGCGAACCTCCCGCCCGGGCAAAAGCGTAGGCCACAACCAAACCAATGCCGACCAGAGCTACTACCATCGGCATGCTGAGTACTCCGCTGGCCTGTTGGGTCTGAAAGGCTACCGCATACCACTGGCTGCTGTCAAACAAGCCAGCGGTACTCACGTTGGCAGATCGCGGCAGCACACGCTGCAAAATTTCAAGCAACCAGTGCGGCCAAACTCCGGCAGCGATACAAACCACTGCCAGTCCGCCCATTCCCACGATCATCGGCCGCGAAGTTTCACGAGCCAGCTCCGATTGTTTGCTGCGCGGCTTAGCTAAAAAAGTCACGCCAAAGGCTTTCACAAAACAAGCTCCCGCCAAAGCCCCGGTCAAGCCCAACAGGGCGATTAGCATGGCCGCTCCAATTTTGCCGACAATCCCCACCACGGCTTTCGGCAGGAAAAACAATGCTTGGAAAGTCAGCCATTCACTGACAAAACCATTAAGCGGCGGCAAACCGGAGATGGCTGTCGCACCAATCAAAAAACACACAGCGGTGTATGGCATCTTCTTAATTAACCCGCCCAAGTGCTCCATATTTTTCGTGTGAGTAGCCTGCAGCACGGCGCCAGCGCCCATAAACAGCAGCGACTTAAAGACCGCATGATTAAAGACATGACATAGAGCGGCCACCCAGGCAATTCCCGCCAACAGAGGCATCCCTTTGCTCATAAATAGCATACCGGCGCCCATGCCCAATAGAATAATTCCAATGTTTTCAACGCTGGAATAAGCAAGCAAACGTTTGATATCCTGTTCCATTAACGCGTACAATACCCCGAAAACAGACGAGATGATCGCCAACACCAAAACCAGCTGTCCCCACCATTCTGGACCGCTTCCCAGAAATTCCAGGAAAAATCGGCACATTCCGTAAATAGCAGTCTTGAGCATAATACCGGACATTAGGGCAGAAACATGACTCGGAGCTGCCGGATGCGCTTCCGGCAACCAAATATGCATCGGTATGACGCCTGCTTTGGTTCCAAACCCCAGTAACGCACATAAGAACACGATACTGCGCAAAGTCTCAGACATCACGCCAGCACCAAGCAGTTCAAAATCTCCGCTGCCGGCCGCAACCGCCAACAGTAAAAAAGCGCTGGCAATAAATACCGTTCCGACATGTGTCATCAAAATATACAAATAGGCGGCACTGGTAGTACCGTCTTTCTCATATTCGTGATTGACGAGAAAGAACGAGACAACCGACATCAATTCCCAGACAATAATAAAAGGCATCACCTGACTGACTGTCAACACCAACACTATGGACAACAGAAAGGCATTATACAAAACCGTCAATTGTGCAAGCCTCCGGGAGAAAAATTCCCGGCAATAGCCAATGGCATACACACTGGTAGCCGTTCCGACCACCCCGAAAGTTAGTAGAAAGAAGGAAGCCAGCCCGTCCAGGCGAATCTTGATGGAGCCGATCGGTTCCCCCCAGGCAAAGGATAAACTTTGATCTCCCGTCAGAAATACAGCGACCGCCAGGCCCACAGTCGCCAGGCAACCGCATGCCGCCAGGCCGTGTGAGATGTAGTTGGTAACTTTGGGATTGCCCTGGGTAAAAAAAGCGGCTACGCAACCCAAACCAAACAGACTGACGACTAAAATGAATAATTGGTCAACCGGCACTAATATCACCGCCTCTTTTCATGAATGAATGTTTCCAGATCTTCATCTGTTGATTTACTTCACGTCGCAGATGTTGCCCACCATGTCGCTTTCATTTTGTTGTTGTGGTTTACGCACATAGCTATACCAGTAGAACGTGGCCACAAAAAGCGTTCCGCCGATAACATTGCCAAGGATAACCGGAATCCAGTTGTTAACGATAATCGTTGTCCAAGTCAATGAATCCACCATTGCCTGAGGAAGATTGGCGGCCGCAATAACTCCCGGCGTATATTTCGCAAAAAGACCGGCAGGCAGAAAAAACATGTTGGCAATACTATGCTCAAAGTTGCTCATGACAAAAGTCATGACTCCGATATAACTCGCTACGCATTTGCTGACGACATCTTTAGCGACAAAACACATCCAAACGGCAATGCAGACCAACCAATTACACAAGATACCGCGGACAAACGCTTCCGTCCAGGTTAAATTCACCTTTGCGATGGCAATTTTTAACGCAAAGGCTCCATACAAAGCATTATTAAATTTCCATAATCCGGAGAAATAAATAAGCCCGGCAAACGCAATCGATGCCACCATATTGGCGAGCAGTACCCAGAACCAGTTGCGCAGAATATCATAGCCGGTAATTCGTCCATCAACCAGGGCCGTCCACATCAGCGAATTGCCGGTGAATAATTCCGCACCGTTATTGACAACCATCATCAAACCCACCGAAAATATCGAACCAAACGCAAAACGCTGCAGTCCCGCTCCCAGCGAAGTAAAGTCATGTGTTGCCATGGTTGCGCCATTGGCGCCGAAAGCAATATAGAAGCCAGCGAGAAGGCCCAAAACAATCATCTGGCCGATACTCAGCTGGACTCTAGTAGTTTGTGCTTTGCAGCAATTTTCTGCCGCTTCAACAGGATTAAAATAATTCATTAGCGATTTCCTCCTTGTATAATCCAATAATTTTTCCTTAGTGATTAAAGCCTACTTTCTTCATTCCCCTCCCTTTTTGCGATCATATCTGATCAAATCAACACTCATTCTCTTGCTTCGTCCCTTAAT
>DATMYQ010000017.1:0-2438 GCA_035560935.1 Patescibacteria group bacterium
AATAAAAATAGTGCGGAGAGTGCACTGATATTTCACTCTTCAAGAACGGTATAGCCTCCGAAAATTTTTAAATCGTGAAATGTGTAGGTACTTCACAGCCTATATCATAAGAAATTATTGGCGATAATCATATGGTGAAAAAGATGGATAAGGGGTGAGAGCATGACAAACGAAAAAAAAGAATGGCTGACTGTGGAAGAAACAGCAGAATATCTTAAAGCGGCTAAAATCACAATTTATCGTTTGTTGGAACGGCGCGAAATCAACGCGTCCAAATTGGGAAAAGTTTGGCGTATCCGGCGAGATGAAGTGGATCGCTATTTGGATACACGCAAATCGGTTTCGACAAATTTAGAAATGCCGGGTGTTTTTGCCGGATTTGACTTACGGGAAGTGTGTGAGTCGCTGCAAAAACATGAAAACGAATTGCAGGAAGCAATACAAATGATGTCTATAATCAAAAATCAGGCCATAAGCCGGGAAGAAATTCATGATATGGCATTAGCTGCCGGCTTGGACATCATGAAGGAACGCCATCAGGAAGAGGCGGCGGAACGCAAACGCTTGGCAACGCTGGCCAAACAGGGACGAACTTTGAAATACGCCGAATGTGTTCGCTGCGCTGACCTGGGACCGGCAAAAGAGGGAAAAACTTCTCATGTTTATTGCGGGCGTGAATCGGAAAGAAATTTGGATTTTACCGGCAACAGCATGGAAAAATGCCCGTTTTTTCATGAATTGAAAGGAGAGTGAACGAATTGACCGATGTCTATGGTGAACTGCAGGGAATTCGCCGCTCTGTTTTAGATCGATTGAAGCTATTATATGATTATCAAATTCCTTTTAACCAAACGGTCACGGAAGAGCTGGTCAGAGAAATGGCAGACATTACTCTTTCCCTAAATCGGGAACTGGTGGTCTATATCAACCGGTTGGGAAGAATCACTTATGTGTCGGTGGGGGATTTTCGCAGCGCTACATTGGCACAGGCGGACGGACGGCGTTCTCGCAGCCGCCTCAGCGGTATTCGCTGCATTCATACCCACCCGGGCGGCGACAGCCGCCTCAGCGGCGTTGACCTTAACGCGCTGCGGGATATGCGTTTTGATATTATGGCGGCCGTGGGCGTGGGCGATGGTCCGATGGAAGTAAGTTTTGGCTACATTTCCGGCTATACTGACAGCGGTTACAATGTGCAAACGGCGGGTCCTTTAGAACTGGAACAATTTCTGCAGCTGGATTTGAATTACCTGACCGGCCAGATTGAAAAAGAGCTGGAACGGAGTGAAACTAGAGAAAAAGAGGAAGTAGAACAGGGCATTTTGGTGGGAATCGATGGCCCCGGAACCTGGGATATTGCCGATTCTCTGGATGAGCTGGAACAATTGGCCGAAACCGCCGGCGCTAAAGTTTTAGGCCGGGTCTGGCAAAAAAGAGACCGCCCCGACTCCAGTTTTTTTGTAGGTAAGGGAAAGATTGAAGAACTCAGCCTTTTGCGTCAGGAACTGAATGCAAACCTGATTATTTTTGATGATGAGCTGTCGCCGGCTCAGCAGCGGACTTTAGAAGGGGCGCTGCGGGTTAAAGTGCTAGACAGAACGGCGTTGATTCTGGATATTTTTGCCCAGAGAGCCAGTTCCCACGAAGGAAAAATGCAGGTGGAACTGGCGCAGTTAAAATACAACCTGCCCCGGCTGGGGGGACAGGGCCTGGTGCTGTCGCGGCTGGGCGGCGGCATTGGTACCCGGGGACCCGGGGAAACCAAACTGGAAGTGGATCGCCGGCGCATTCGCGAACGTATTTCTGACATTGAAAAAGAAATCGAAACGGTAAAAAAACACCGTAAATTACATCGGGAACGCCGGCAGATGAACAGGATTCCGACCGTAGCCCTGGTTGGATACACGAATGCCGGAAAATCTACCCTGTTGAACGTTTTGACCAATGCCGGAGTCTTGGCGGAAGATAAATTGTTTGCGACCCTAGATCCCACAACCCGAAGGATTGTACTGCCGGAGGGGCAGGAAATTCTGATGACGGATACGGTAGGCTTTATTCAAAAGCTGCCACACCAGCTGATTGCCGCCTTTCGGGCGACACTGGAAGAACTGGAGCAGGCAGACCTGCTGCTGCACGTGGTGGATGCCAGTCATCCCCGGCAGACGGAGCAATGCGCCGCTGTGCATCAGGTCCTTTGTGAATTGGCGGTGGAAAGCAAACCGACGATCACGGTATATAATAAAATTGACAGAATCGATAACCCGCATGTACTGGAACGGTTACTGCGAACGCCGGACAGCGTGGGTATTTCCGCCCGCCATGCGGAAAAACTAGAGGGATTAATTCAAGAAATTTCTGCGCGCTTTTCTCAGCGGGTGAAAGAGCTGACCTTGTGCATTCCTTATGAAGAAAGTGGCTTTTTGTCATTACTATATAAT
>DATMYQ010000018.1:0-6621 GCA_035560935.1 Patescibacteria group bacterium
ATATAGTATTTACTCCGACTTGCCAAGGTTTTTTCGCAATACTTTTCTTTCCAAATAAAAAAGATTGGTTCTATAATGAATGTTGAGGTGAGTTCAGTTAGTAAACTGACCACCCCAACATTCATTATAGAACCAAAAAATCTTCTGGGCGATGCGTTTATTATAATCAGCGCTCCCTAGGCATACGCCCGATTACGACATTGTAACGCTGCCTGCTGACAATCCAGTTTATACATCCAATCATCCCAGGAATACTGAATAAATTCATGCACCAGATATGCAGGTTCCACATAATCAATAATGCGGCGAACTTCCGGTGAGGTAAACGGACGATGTTCATCAACCCGCAAAATATGGCTCATCGCATCCGCAAGATCCCGCCCGTTTGCAACGGCAGTCCGACACTTTTTCACATAATCGCCAGAAAGCGATTGGTGAAGGTGAATACCTCTCACCGCCTGCCGATACGATCCTAATCCTTTAATCACGGCTATCACATAAGCAATAGCTTCCTCTTCATTTCGCAGATCCGTGTTGGTATTCATCAAGTGCCCGGTATCCAGCATCAATCCCACTCGCGAGTGTCTCACTTCTTCCAGCAGCAAAGCCACCAGTTCCGGCTCCCGCAACGTCAACCCCGGCCACCAAAGATTTTCAAACAACAATTCCATATCGTCGGGAATATCTTTGACCAACTCATTGACTAGCTCAATCGTGGCAGTAATAACTTCCTTATGGGTGGCACTGAATTTCCGGCTGTACGCTTCGGACATCCGTGAATGGCTGACATGCAACACCGCGTACTTCGCTCCGGCTGCCGCCGCAGCCCGGATATTACTGCGGCACACAGTCAGCCAACTTGCCGGCGTCAAGCCGCCGTAGAACGCCGCAATTGCTGCGTCATCGTTAAACTGCTGCAGCAATTCCTCTCGACGTTCCCGCCAAAAATCCAGCCAGCTGGGCCAAAAGCGCAAATGGACACCATGAATCCATTCCCGCCGATGCAACTCCGGATTCCAAGGCTGGCAAAGCATCAATTCCAATCCATCGAGACCATGGGACTGGAACAACGCCTCCAGCACGCGCGCGTCATTTTTTATCATTTGAACGTCCGAGATGTCATTGGATAAATTTACAAGTTGCAGCATATCTACGTTCCTCAACTCATCCCACCGGCCATAGTGCCGATTGGTTTTTACCATCCGTATTTAAAATTCGATACCCCGTTGCGCCTTGATCCCTTGCTTATATGGATGCTTAATTTCCCGCATTTCTGTGACCAAATCGGCCTGTTCAACAATTTCCGGCAAAACATCCCGACCCGTTAACAACAAATGCAACGCCGCCGGTTTCGCCGCAATCAAATCCAGTACGTCACTAACTGCTATTAATTCGAATTTGACCGCATAATTGATTTCATCCAAAATAACTAAATCCCACTCACCGGAACGGATCGCCAGGGACGCTGCCCGCAACGTCTCCTGCGCCGCCCGTAAATGCTCCGTCTTATTCCCGCTATTGTCAGATCCTTGATTAACAAAACCTTCACCCATCTGATGAATAACAAAGTTGTCTCCTAACTTGCCTATCGCTTCTAGCTCACCGTATTTCCAGTTCCCTTTGATAAACTGCAATATCAACACCCGCAACCCTTGTCCCCAGGCTCTCAGGCCCAACCCCAGCGCCGCTGTGGTTTTTCCTTTTCCATTACCGGTGTTCACGATGACCAGCCCTTTGGTTTCCTCCACCACCATTACCTTCCCTCTGTTTGTTTTACCTTTTTCCGTTATTCCGCTGTATGGAATCGTTGCACTAACTCTTTCATTTGATTAGCCATCGCGTTAGTTTCTTCCGCACCGGCCGCTATCGTTTCCATTGCCGTTGTTTGCTGCTGTGATGAAGCGGATACTTCTTCTCCGTGCGCAGCCACCGTTTCCACCATACTGGACAAACGGTCAATTAATTGGACAATCTGTTCGGAGCTGGCCACCTGATCCGAGGTGACATCACCAATATTGCGGGTTTCATCAACCATAATCCGGGCCGATTGTAAAATATTATCCAAGGCCTCACCCGCTTCATGGACAGTAGCTACGCCATTTTCCACTTCGGTTACGCTCCGGGCCATCGATTCCACCGCCAACGACGTCTTATCCGTCACCTTTTGCACCAGGGCTGTAATCTCTTTTGCTCCCTGATTCGACTGTTCCGCTAATTTCCGGACTTCTTCCGCTACCACGGCAAAACCACGGCCATGTTCTCCGGCCCGGGCCGATTCAATCGCTGCATTCAACGCTAACAGATCCGTCTGGTTGGCAATGCCGGTAATCGTATCGGTAATACGCGAAATTTGCTGGGAGTATTCGTTCAGTTCGGCAATAATCTGGCTGGAGTTCCGGGTTTGTTCTGCAATCAGCGTCATTTTGTCCACCGATTCGGTCACCCGGCTCCGGCCATTTTCCGCTGCCCGCAAAGTTTCCTGCGATTTTTGGCTTGTGTTGTCTACCTTGCTTTTCGCAATTTGAATTAAACTGGACAGTTGCACCAGTGATTGAGATGCTTCCAGCATAGACCGGTTACCGCTATCCGCTTCTCCTGCCAAGTGTTGCATGCTTCGGGAAATCTCCTCACTACCGGCGGTCACTTCTTCCGTCGAAGCCGCCATTTGCTCTGATGCCTGCGACAATTGTTCCGACGCCGTACGAATTCCACTGATCATTTCGACAAAGTTATCGTGCATTCTTCCTAGTGAACCAGCCAGCTCGCCAATTTCGTCACTACCCGCCGGTTGAATGCGATGACACAAATTTCCAGCCGCATATTCGTTCGCTATTCCAGTTAATGCCAGCACCGGATTTTTGATCGCCCGGGTCAAGATAACAGCAATTGTCAAACCCAGCAATAAAATGACCAGGCTGAAAATCCCGGATATCAGATTGACTCTGTCGGCCCGCTGGGTACTGTCCGCAACCAAGGTTTTGGCCAATGCGGCATTATTGGCGGCAATTTTTTCCCCCCGCTCACCCACCGATTTGACCAACGGTGCCAGCCGCTTGGCTATATCTGTCATTTGCTGTGCATAAACCTGGGCCTGGGCTCCATTGCCTGCGGCCCGTGCTTCATGATAGGCTTTCACTATCGGCATGTATTCTTTGATGACCGTGTCCTTATACTGCGTAGTTTCGTTTATTAGCGTCTGTACGTCGGCCTTCTTGTCCTGACGTGCAACCGCCAGCAGGTCATTACCCCGTTTCATGGAACGGTTAAAACCTTCCTCCATTTGTGCAGCCATCGCGGCATCACCGTAAACAGCATAGCCGCGCAACCCTAAAATAGCATCCTTATAGGACATAATGACGTCATTGGCCATGTCCATACGTTCATTCGCCTGCTGTATCTGCTGCAAATCCTCCCGCGATGTATACAAATTATAATAAGAATTAACACTCATAATCAGCATCAGTAGAATGATCGCACCAAACCCAACTGCGAATTTCGTCCCCAGCTTCATATTAGCACCCATTTTAAGCACGCCTCCCTTCTACCAAAATACCTTTCCTGCTGATCAGTCTCTTACACGGATTATTTACTTCAACAGCACGCCCAACGCAGTGGCATCGTCACCCAGTGTTCCGGCGCCGGCTGACTTCTCGCACCATTCAAGCATTCGCCAAAAATCCCAGTCTGGATCCAATGGCGATGGCAAGCATTCCGAAAGACCATCCGTAAGAAAAAAGAAACCATCACCGGCCCGAACCGGTAATATATGCAAATCATAACTTTCATCCGGATTAATCCCCAAAAACAGCCCCGGCGCAATTTGTTCGTTTACACCGTTGGAAAAAACCAGAAACTGATTAATACCGGCAGCAGCATATGCTAATTCCCGCCGTTCAAAATCCAGTCGAAACAGCAATGCCGCCGCAAAACCGCTGCCTGAAAAAAATGGTGCCACCTCACGGTTAATCCACATCAAACGTTGATTGATAGACGCCGCTAACTCCAGTGACTGGCGAAACAGGTAACGTAAAACTCCCAATTGGCTGGATGCCGCCAGTCCGTGTCCCATAACATCCACAAGGAAACCATTCAGCACACCCTGAGCGCTGTCATACTGCACGTCGAAAACATCTCCGCTTAAGCCAGCAAGCGGCTGGTATACCGACCGCGTCAAAAACAGTTCCGTTTCCTGGTCTTTCGGCAATAAGCGACGTTGTACTTTAGCGGCCGTGGCAATTTCCTCGCGCACGCGGCTGTCTTCCGTAACATCCCGAATCATCGCCACCAGTACCGGCAATCCATGCAGTTTCAGGAACCGGGCACTGATTTCCACTTTGAAAACGATACCATTCTTTTTTTTATGCACTGCGGAAAGCACACAACCACGTTTCCCCTGACCGACTACCATTTGGATCCGATCCCGCAAGGTTTCTTCCGACTCATGACTCAAATCACCAATCGAAAGCCGTTCCACCTCCGTTTTTGTATAGCGATACAGTGACAACGCCCGTTGGTTGAGAAACAACACTTTACCATCTTTGACGTCCAGAAGAAATAACGGATCATTCAGCATATCCAGTAAATCAAGCCGTTGACAATGGTTGCACATATCTTCAATAGGATTCAGTCGTAACGCATTCGTAGTATTCATTTTTAATTAATCTTCCAAATCAAAAACCCGGTTTAGACGAGTCAATTCAAATAATGTTTTAACCACGCCCTTAACGCCGCCAATCACCAGTTTACCGTCGAGTTCCCGAATTCGTTTAAGAATCGTCACGAGTACCCCTAACCCGGAACTGTCAATGTAATCCACCTGATCGAGGCGGATCACAAAGTCCCGGTGCCCCGCCTCAATCAGCTTGATTAGTTCTTCGCGCAAAACCGCGGCATCTTCCACATACATCCCACCCGATAGTTCAACAACCTGTTTCTTTCCGGATTCCTTCAGCTGGATTTTCATGATCAATTGCTCCTTTTTCCGTATTTCCGATTAAACCAATATCACACGCATCGCCCCAGTCTGCGTCTTTATGGTTACGCGCCAAGGCTGATATTTAATCAGCTGGCGGTAACATTGCAGCTCGCCGTTAATTCGTTGCGCTGCTTAACCATAATGAGTTCCCGGCTATAAGGATCAAACCAGCAATTATCCACACAAGACCGGATAATCTGCATTCCACGGCCATGATCACCCAAAGGGTTATCCCGAAGATTCTCCGCATCCGCCGGCATCCCCTCGCCTTCATCCCGGACAGTAACACGAATTTCACGCGGAAAACGTTGTATAGCAAGATGCACCTTTTTATTGTAATCTTCCTGATTGCCATGGATCAAGGCATTATTCACAGCTTCATTAACCGCAACAAACAACAGTTCCGAATCGGCTTCCGACGGCAGCTGCAACCGCGCCCGAACAACTTCCCGTAAATCTGCAAACTGTGTCAACGTTGAAAAACAATACATAATCTCCCCCCTTCGTTTCAGTAAACGAGGTACTCCTCGTTAGACTTTGAAACTTTAGGCCCATAAAACCAGGACCTTTGATCGATTATACGACTCGATTCGCCTACCGTCAACCCAGTTTAACAAGATCTTTAAGTTATTAACAAACTTTAATATTCAGTTTTTATAAGCCAACCGCACCCAACTATTCTTGATGTTCATCCGTTATTCTCTCCAGGATAATCCGGTGATCAATCAACCGCAGTTCACGGATCCGGGCTGCCACCGTTTTGCGTTGGCCAAAAATATTTTCCAAATATATTTCCCCGTCGCCGGGAACGACTTTATCAACAAATTCCAACAACAATTCTTCCTTTTCATCCTGATACATATAAGCATTCGCTTCGCACATGTCAAAACCTCCTAATTCTCATTTTCACATACAAATTTCACCATCGGTCACGAACAGCCGCTCAAGCGTTTCAAACCAGATATTGTTTAAGTTGTTGTACCATCGCATCCACCAAGTGAGGTAAAGGTTCTGTTTTTATTCCAACGATGTCAATATTATTTCGATGAATCGGCAACAGTATCTTTCTGGCGTCACTGGCAACAATCTTTTTTGCCATTTTCCCGGTCAGTTCACCTCGCATTGCGCGCGGCATAATAATACTCAGCGGTCCCAAGATAATATCCACATTGGGTACGTTGCCCACTAAAGCGTTTTCACCCGTGGCGCCTTCGTTGGCTCCTGCTCGCAGCATGGCAGCCGTGGCCAGTGCATTAGTTCCCAACGCCAGGATTTCTACCGAATCATGAAATTCATGTCTTACTTTTTCAATAATGATCTTGCCTATTCCTCCGCCTTGTCCGTCAATTACGGCGATTAACACAGTATTTCCCCTCAATTCCCGGCACTGCAGATAGCTTTCGCATCTGCCTTCCTCCTAGGTTTGCCGTAAATTTCATCTTTATAATTATACCATTGATTCCCCGACCATGTCTCGCAACGCTGCCGGACACAAATAAAAAACCACGGAAGCGGCAGCATTCCCTATGCACCAACCTCCATGGTCCATCTCCGTCAAAAGCATGTATTACTATTCCACAGCAACCGTGGAGAATGCATTTTTTGACAACACGCTTATTGCTTCCTGCAATAAATTCCATTTATAT
>DATMYQ010000019.1:0-2001 GCA_035560935.1 Patescibacteria group bacterium
ATACAGCGAAATAAGCCATTAGGTAAGGTGGTCTGACCACCGTACCGCAAATAATAAGTGGTCTGACCACCAGTCCGTAAACAAATCATTGCCGCTTCGCAAAAAGATGGTGGAACGGTAAGAAAGGGGGGGACTAAAACAACCGAACGGACGGCATTACTGCCGGTTAAGAACTTATTCTTTGTTGTGGGAGTTTTTGAGTAAAGTGATGGAAGGTGGTAACGTATTATGGCATGGACACAAGTCTATGATCCGATGGGGAATTTAGGCCTTTCCGCTCTGGTTGCGGCGATCCCGGTTATCGTTATTTTCTATCTGTTGGCCGTGCGGCGCTCATCAGGGCAGGTGGCCGGTGGCGTTGCAGTGGTATCTGCTGTATTGGTCGCTATTCTTTTCTATAAAATGCCCGTGGCTACGGCGTTGACAGCTACAGGTGTCGGCGCATTATATGGGGTATTCCCGATTTTCTGGATCGTCATTACCGCTATTTTTCTTTACAATATGACGGTGGAAACGGGCCAATTTGAAATTATCAAAGATTCCGTGGCATCCATCACGGATGACCGCCGTCTGCAGGCGCTGTTGATCGCGTTTGCCTTTGGCGCTTTCCTTGAAGGTTCCGCCGGTTTCGGCACTCCGGTGGCTATCTCAGCCGGTATGTTGGTGGGACTTGGTTTCAACCCGCTGTATGCCGCCGGTCTTTGCCTGATTGCCAACACGGCGCCGGTTGCCTTCGGCGCGATTGGTATTCCGATTATTGTCGCCGGTCAGGTATCCGGTCTGGATACGATGAAAATCAGCCAAATGGTTGGACGGCAGCTGCCGTTTCTGTCGGTGCTGATTCCTATTTATCTGGTGGTTCTGATGGCTGGCTGGAAGGCGATGCTGGAAGTGTTGCCCGCTTGTATCGTCGCCGGTGTCGCTTTTGCTGGTTTGCAGTATTTCTCCTCCAACTTCCTGGGACCAGAACTGCCCGACATTCTTTCTTCTTTGGCCTGCATCGTTGCCTTGACCGCTTTTCTGAGAGTCTGGAAACCGAAAAATATTTGGCGGTTCCCCGGTGAAAAAGCGATTAACTCCAATCAGGCCCCTCAGGCTCACAGCCACACTTTTGGTCAGGTTATGAAAGCCTGGTCGCCATTTATCATTCTGACGGCCATGGTTATCCTCTGGGGCTTAAAGCCGGTGCAGGCCGTGCTTGACGCCGTGTCCATCAAATGGGCGGTGCCCGGGTTGGACAAGATGATTATCCAGGTAGCGCCGATTGCTAAAAAAGCAGTCGCCATGGGTGCTGTTTTCAAATTCAACTATCTGAGCGCCGCAGGAACAGCGCTGTTCTTTGCCAGCATCCTTTCGGCTTTGATTCTGGGCATTGGCATGTCTCAGTATATCAACCTGCTGGTGAAGACCTTCAAACAGCTGGTGAAACCGTTGATTACCATTCCCTGTGTATTGGGCTTAGCTTATATCATGAACTACTCCGGCATGAGCTCGACGCTGGGCTTGTACTTGGCCGGTACCGGCAGCTTCTTCCCGTTCTTTGCTCCTATTCTGGGCTGGATCGGCGTATTCCTGACCGGTTCCGACACGTCGGCCAACGCCCTGTTCTCGAACCTACAAGTGGTTACTGCCCAGCAGGTTGGCGTTGATCCGGTGCTGACAGTGGCCGCCAACTCCTCCGGCGGTGTAACCGGTAAAATGATTTCCCCGCAAAGTATTGCAGTAGCAACGGCTGCTACCGGACTGGTAGGGCATGAAGGGGATCTCTTCCGATTCACGGTATTTCACTCCATCGGCCTGGCGATTGTGGTTGGCGTGATGACCTATCTGCAGGCATACGTGTTCTCATGGATGATTCCGTAACGAATGCTTAAAGGTTCCTGATCATCAAAAAAAAGCTTCGGTTTGCGCCGGAATCGGTTCCGGCGCAAACCGGCTTTTCTGTAATTTTGGGTATCATGTATGATTTTTTAATAAAAACCAGCTAAAAGGATAACGCCG
>DATMYQ010000020.1:0-8641 GCA_035560935.1 Patescibacteria group bacterium
TGATGTAAGTGTGTGAAATAACAAACTAATAAAACCCGAAAGGGGGGTGGGCGGCAACTGATGACGGCACGAATTCTGGATGGTAGAGTGTACGCGGCAAAAATTAAAGAACGTGTTGCCAGGGAAGTTCAGACCTTGAAAAGCCAGTATGACATCCACCCCGGACTGGCCACCGTGATTGTCGGTGAGGATGAAGCCTCCAAGGTGTATGTGGCGGCTAAACACAAGGGATGTGAAGAACTGGGCATTTGTTCTGAAATTCTTCGTATGCCGCAGTCGACCAGCCGGGAAGAACTGCTCGCCAGAATTGAATCGTTAAACAACAACCCCCGGATTCATGGCATTCTGGTGCAATTGCCTCTGCCGGCCCATTTGGCCCCGGAAACGGCGGAACTTTTAAACCGGATTCAGCCGGACAAAGATGTCGACGGTTTCCATCCTGTTAATGTGGGAAGACTGGGCGGCGGGGAAGAACGTTTGGTTCCCTGCACTCCTTATGGCTGCATTAAAATGTTGGAAATGGCCGATATACCGGTGGGCGGAAAAAAGGCTGTGATCCTGGGTCGCAGCAATGTGATCGGTAAACCCATGTTCCATTTGTTACTGGCCCGCAATGCGACGGTAACGATGTGCCACGCCGAAACGGCCGATTTGGCGGCGGTGTGCCGGACAGCGGATATTCTTGTGGCGGCAGCTGGCAGTCCGGGTTTTGTCACAGCGGATATGGTTAAACCGGGAGCGGTGGTTATTGATGCCGGGATTAATCGGGTGCCCGGTGAAAAAAGAATTGTGGGCGACGTAGACTTTGCTTCTGTTAAAGAAGTGGCGGGCTGTCTGACGCCGGTTCCCGGTGGTGTGGGTACGCTGACGCTGGCGATGCTGTTATATAATACGGTGCGAGCGGCGCAACTGCAACACAAGATTTTTTTATAGCCAGGGGTTGCAAAAAAAATCACAACGTCTCGGCAGGAAATTGCTCCTGCTGACGGAAGTATATAAAAGTGAAATTTTTCGAATTCAATAAAATTTAAGAACGGGTGAATCCAAGGAGGATCGGCATGGAAACGGGCAAGGGCGCAACGCAGCAGAATTTACAGGACGGCTATCAACTGGCTTATACCAAGGCCTGTGGCGAACTGGACGGTCGTAAGCCGGAGGAAGTGGCTGCTGCCAGTGGCGCAGATTATGACAGCGCACAGGGAGAATTTAATCTTAAATATCTCAATGAAACGTATACTGTTGCTTATCCCGGTGGTGCAGTTGCCTTTGCGAATCGGGATGATGAGGTGTCCGTGGCGACGAAAATCGTTATTATGCACTACCTGCTGACGGCAGGCGGCTTGCCGGTAGCGGGTGAGCAGATTTCTTTTAAAGAACTTCCCGGCGGCACCATTTATCTGGAGCCGTTCACCAATCGGGTGATGCGGGGATTCGTCGGAATGTTTGGCAAGAAGGCCGGGATGTTGCTTCCGGCAGCGGAAAAACTGGGTGGCCGGGAGGTAAAACTCGGCAGCGCGGCAGCGGTAGTGCTGGATATGTTTCCCCGGTTGCCGTTGACCTACGTCATCTGGGAAGGTGACGATGAAATGCCGGCGAATGGAACGGTATTGTTTGACAAAACAGCGCAGTATTATCTGCCGACGGAAGATTTAGTGGTGGTCGCCGCTGCGGGTGCCAGCCTGCTGGGCAAAACGGCCCGGGCGATGGTGTAGGAGCGGATACCTTCCGTACGGAAACAATAGCAGGTAACCCCAATTCATTTACACTCTGTGTATCTTATGCAAAGGAGGTGAAATTTTGAAAATCGCAGTCTCCGGTAAGGGTGGCGTCGGCAAAACATCTGTATCTGCCAGTTTAGCTAAGCTTTTTGCCCGTAACGGTTGTCGTGTATATGCTGTGGATGCTGATCCGGACGCCAGTCTTGGTTTAGCTTTGGGGATTCCCGATGAGGAATTGGCCAAAGTGGTTCCTTTGATTGAAATGCAAGAAGTGATCAAGGATAAAAGCAGTGGTGGCGGGGCTTTCTACAGTCTGAATCCAGACGTTGATGATGTACTCGAACAGTATTCTATTGTTCATGGGAATATCCATTTTCTACGAATGGGTGGTGTCAAGCCGGGCGGGTCTGCCTGCTATTGTCGTGAAAATTCATTTCTCTACGCGGTGGTTGACGCTTTGCTTCTAGGTCAGGATGATGTGGTTATTTTAGACATGGGAGCAGGGATTGAACATCTTACGCGCGGTACTTCCAAGGGCGTGGACATGATGATTGTTGTGACCGAGCCGACGAAAACCAGCGCTCAGACGGCCAAAGTAGTAATGCAGCTGGCCCGTGATCTGGGTGTGGGAGTGACCAAAGTAATTGGCAATAAGATTCGTTCACCAAAAGAAGAGACTTTTCTCCGCGAACAGTTTACCCAAGATGAACTGTTAGGCCTGATTCGTTTTGAGGACGAACTGCTGGACGTTGCCATGAGCAACGGCGAGCAGGAAATATTGACCGGAGGATTCAAAGCGAGTATGGAGGAAATCTTTTCTAGCATTCAGCACAAATCATAATAATCAGGGGGTACAACAATGAAAAGTGATGTTCAAATTGCTCAGGAAGCGGTAGTAAACCCGATTCTCGACGTGGCGGCCGAACTTAACATTCCGGCGGATGAAGTCGAACTTTACGGCAACTATAAAGCCAAAATCTCTCTGAAAACCTGGGATCGTATCAAAAGCCGCAAGGACGCAAAAATGGTTCTCGTCACTGCGATCACCCCGACTCCTGCCGGCGAAGGCAAAACCACCACTACGGTTGGTTTGGGCGACGGCCTGCGGAAAAAAGGCAAAAAAGTGGTTATCGCGTTGCGCGAACCGTCTCTGGGACCTTGCTTTGGCGTAAAAGGCGGCGCTGCTGGCGGCGGTTACGCTCAGGTAGTACCGATGGAAGATATCAACCTGCATTTCACCGGCGACTTCCATGCCATCACTACTGCTCACAATCTGTTGGCGGCTGTGCTGGATAACCACATTCATCACGGCAATGCTCTGAATATCGATCCCCGCCGGGTAACTTGGCGCCGGGTACTGGACCTGAATGAGCGGGCGCTGCGTTCGATTATTTGTGGTCTGGGCGGCAAAGCCAACGGCGTTCCCCGCGAAGGCGGCTTCGATATCACCGTTGCTTCGGAAATGATGGCTATTCTCTGTCTGTCCAAAGACTTGGACGACCTGAAAGCCCGTTTCAACAAAATCATTGTTGCTTACACCTATGACAACAAACCGGTTGTTGTGGCTGATCTGAAAGTGGCTGGTGCCCTGACCGTTCTGTTCAAAGACGCCATCAAACCGAACCTGTGCCAGACTCTGGAGCACACTCCGGCCTTCATCCATGGCGGTCCTTTCGCCAACATTGCTCACGGCTGTAACAGTATCATGGCTACCAAATATGCCATGAAACTGGCGGACGTAGTAGTGACGGAAGCCGGCTTTGCTGCTGACCTGGGCGCTGAAAAATTCCTTGATATCAAATGTCGTTTCGCTGGTTTCAACCCTGACGCTGTCGTCATCGTTGCCACTGTGCGGGCGCTGAAAATGCATGGCGGCGTTCCTAAAGCCGAACTGAACGGTGAGAACATGGCTGCGTTGGAAAAAGGCCTGGCCAACCTGACCAAACACATTGAAAACATGCAGAAATACGGTTTGCCGACGGTTGTGGCGATCAACGCCTTCCCGACCGACACCAAGAAAGAACTGGACTTTGTTGAAGAGAAATGCAACGCCATGGGCGCCGAAGTGGCTCTGTCCGAAGTTTGGGCCAAAGGCGGCGAGGGCGGTCTGGCTCTGGCTGACAAAGTTCTGGCTGCAGTGGAAAAACCCAATAACTTCAAATTCATTTATGATGAAAAACTGCCGATCAAAGAAAAAATCGGTATCATTGCCAAAGAAATCTACGGCGCTGACGGCGTGAACTATGGCCCGGCCGCGGAAAAAACCATTGCCGAACTGACGGCTCTGGGCTTTGACAAAACTCCGATCTGCATGGCGAAAACCCAATATTCGCTCAGTGATGACATGACCAAAATCGGTCGCCCTTCCGGCTTCACGATCACGGTCCGTGAAGTCCGTCTGGCAGCTGGCGCCGGTTTCGTAGTGGCCATCTGCGGCGAAATCATGACCATGCCTGGTCTGCCGAAAGTTCCGGCTGCGGAAGTTATCGACATCGACAACTCCGGCAAAATCGTCGGCTTGTTCTAAAAGCGATCAAGATTTTACGGGGATTGTGATAAGGTTTTACAATTCTCTGTAAATAAAGTTTTCCGGTTGCAGGTATTCTTCCCGTGGAGGGCGAATACCTGTATCCGGGAATGTGAAAAATCATACAAGTTGGCAACTGGTACCCCTGAAAAGACTATGATGAACATAGGGAGGAAAAGAAGCATGTCCGAAATGGAAAAAAGAACAATTGACACAGCTGTGCACGAAATGCTGGCCAAAGCCGAACAAATCGGTTTTCTGACCACCTTTGACCGTGCCAAAGCCCAGGAGCCCCGGTGTACTTTTGGCAATACCGGCATTTGCTGCCGTATCTGCCTCCAAGGCCCTTGCCGTATTCTGCCGAAAAAACCCGGTGGCAATAAAGGCATCTGCGGTGCCCCCGACTACACAATCGTTGCCCGTAACACTGTCCGTTACATCGCTGGTGGTGCTGCAGCCCACTCCGACCATGGCCGGCACATTGCCGAGACCTTGCTCCACGTGGCCGAAGGCAAGCTGAAAGATTACCAGGTAACCGATGAGAAAAAACTGATGAGAGTCGCGGCAAAAATCGGTGTGGCCACTGAAGGCCGCAGCGTAAAAGACATTACTTATGATGTCGCTAAATCCGCACTGGATGAGTTCGGCCGTATGGACGACACCGAGTGTCTCTGGATTTCCAAGACGGCTCTGCCGAGCCGTCTGCAGAAATTCCGTGATACCAACATTATGCCGACCAACATCAACCTGAGCCTGGCGCAGATTCTTCACCAGACTCATGTCGGTAATGACGCTGACCCGGTCAATATTATTTTTGGCGGTCTGAAAACTGCACTGTGCGACTACGACGGAATGGCTCTGGCCACTGATCTGTCCGACATTCTGTTTGGCACCGGTCAGCCAGTTGTGACTGAAGCCAACCTGGGCGCGATCAAAAAAGATAAAGTCAATATCGCTGTTCACGGCCATAATCCGCTGCTGAGCCAGATGGTGGTCAAAGCCGCCCGTGAAATGGAAGGCGAAGCTAAAGCCGCTGGTGCTACCGGTGTGAACATCGTTGGTATCTGCTGTACCGGTAACGAAGTACTGACCCGTGAAGGCGTGGCCATCGCTACGAACTTTGCAACTCAGGAAATGGCTGTTCTGACCGGTGCTATGGACGCGATGGTTGTGGACGTACAGTGCATTATGCCGAGCTTGCGTTCCGTAGCTGAGTGCTTCCACACTAAAGTTATCACCACCATGCCGATCATGAAGATCCCCGGATCTTATCATATGGCATTTGATGAGCACAATGCGATTGATAGCGCGAAAGAAGTTATCCGTATTGCTATCGAAGCTTACAAAAACCGGGATGAGGCTAAAATCTCCATTCCGAACAAAACCAATAAAGTGGTCGCCGGCTTTACGCTGGAAGCGATGCTGGACATCTTCGGCAAAATCAATCCGGAGCACCCGATGAGAGTCGTTACCGACGCTATCGAGGCCGGTGAAATCAAAGGTGTGGCGCTGTTTGCCGGTTGTAACAACCTGAAAGGCACTCATGATGCTAACCACACTGTAATCCTGCAAGAATTGTCTAAAAACGACGTACTGTCGATTGGTACCGGCTGCGCTCTGCAGGCGTTCGCCAAAGAAGGCTATCTGAACGGTGAAGCCGTGAAAAAATATGCAGGTGAAGGCCTGAAGAAATTCTATGCCCGCCTGAACGAAAAAGCCAACCTGAAAGAAGAACTGCCGTTGTGCTTCCACATGGGTTCCTGCGTGGACAACAGCCGCGGTCAGGAATTCGCCAACATGATGGCTATTGAAATGGGTCTGGATAACGCTCAGATTCCTTACGTAGCCACCGCTCCGGAAGCCATGTCTGAAAAAGCCGTATCCATTGGTTCTTGGAACGTTGCCTATGGCAACCCGACTCACGTCGGCGTTGTTGCCCCCACCGTCGGCAGCCAACTGGTCAACGACGTAGTAACCAAAGTTGCTGAAGATGTATTCGGCGGTTTCTTCTTCTGGGAAACCGATCCGGTCAAAGCGGCTGCCCGTCTGGTGGAAATCCTTGACGAGCGTACCTGGAAACTCCGGATGCGGAAAAAAGCCCTGGACGCGCAGGCTGTTAACGCCAGTGCCGACCACTAAAATTTGTTTTTGACTGAGCTTACGCGATTAATTGAAATAGACTCTACGAAGGAGGACGAAGATCAATATGTCTATGGAGCTTTTTAAAGGCGCCTACGAAGGAGCCGTCACGGCTACCAGCTACGCCGAAATCTTACTGACCAAAGCCATTCAGGTACATGGTGCCGATAAACCTGTGAAATATCCTGATACTGCGTATAAACTGCCGGTTATCACCGCGCTGAGCGGCGAAGAAGTGCTGAAACTGGGCGATCTGCCCCCCATTCTGAACCGGATTCGGACCACTAATATCCGGGAAACCCTGAACCTGGAAAACGCCAAACTGAACGGCGAAGCCACTCTGTATGCCGCCGAAGTAATTGAAATCCTGCGGTATCTGGATGACGCCAAACCGGATCAGTTCCCGTACTGCGGTTTCGTCACCGACCCGATTCTCCGGAAATTCGGCGTGCCGTTGGTTGACCAGACGATTCCGGGTGTTGCCGTTATCGTTGGTAAAGGTAAAGACAGCAAATCCGTTGGCAAAATGGTTAAAGACCTGCAGGCCAAAGGAATCATGATCTTCCTGGTTAACGAAGTTATCGAGCAATGTATCGAAGAAAACGTTAAAATCGGTTCGGAGTTCATTACCTTCCCGCTGGGCAATTTCACCCAGGTTATCCATGCTGTTAACTTCGCATTCCGCGCCGGTCTGGCCTTCGGTGGCATTCCTGCCGGTCAACGCGAAAAAGCCATTGATTATCAAGCACGCCGCGTAAAAGCGTTCGTGATCCAGTTGGGACCCAATGACGTCGTTAAATTCGCTGCAGAATTCGGCGCCATGTTCATGGGCTTCCCGACTGTAACTGATCAGCCGGTAGCGGAAGAAATTCCTGACTGGTATCAATCCGAGCCCGATTATGAAAAAATTCATAAACTGGGTCTGGAACTGCGCGGCATTAAACTGAAAATCGTTGACATCCCTGTGCCGATCACCGTTGGTCCTGCGTTCGAAGGCGAGACCATCCGTAAAGCCGACACCTGGGTTGAATTCGGCGGCGGCAAAACCACCAGCTTTGAGTTGGTGCGGATGATGGAAGCTGACGATGTACAAGACGGCAAGATCACCGTTGTCGGACCCGAAATTGACGAAATGCCGGAAGGCAGCCGCTTCCCGCTGGGTATCATGGTTGATATCTATGGCCGGAAAATGCAGGAAGACTTTGAAGGCGTTCTTGAGCGTCGTATCCATTACTTCACCAACTACGGCGAAGGTCTGTGGCACGTTGCCCAGCGTGATGTCTGCTGGCTGCGTATCAGCAAAGGCGCCAAAGCCGCTGGTTTCAAAATTAAAGACTTCGGCGAAATTCTCATTGCCAAGTTCAAATCCGACTACCCGGCCATCGTTGACCGCGTGCAGGTAACCTTGGTTACCGACCAGGCGATCATCGAAGAGAAAAGAGAAATCGCCCGTACCAAATATCGTGCTCGCGATGCCCGCCTGAAAGGCCTCACCGACGAATCCGTTGAAAACTTCTACTCTTGTATTCTGTGCCAGTCCTTCGCGCCGAACCATGTTTGTATCGTTAGCCCCGAGCGCGTTGGCCTCTGCGGTGCGGTATCGTGGTTGGATGCGAAAGCTTCCAACGAAATCAGCCCCACCGGCCCGAACCAGCCGATCGCCAAAGGCGAGTGCATGGACGCGGAAAAAGGCATGTGGAAAAACCTTAACGAATACCTCTATGCCAACTCCAACCGGACGTTGGAAGAAGTTAACCTGTATACGCTGATGGACCGTCCGATGACGTCCTGCGGCTGCTTCGAGGCGATCATGGCCATTCTGCCGCTGTGTAACGGCATCATGATCACCACTCGTGAGCATACCGGTGACACTCCTTGCGGTATGACCTTCTCGACGCTGGCGGGCACTTGCGGCGGCGGTGTGCAGACTCCGGGCTTCATGGGTATTGGCCGGACCTACATCACCAGCTCCAAGTTCATCCCTGCTGACGGCGGCTTGGGCCGTATCGTCTGGATGCCGGCAGAACTGAAAAAATTCCTGGGCGAAGAATTGGCTGAGCGCGCAGAAATCCTGGGCCTGGGCAAAGACTTCGTCGACAAGATTGCCGACGAAACCGTTGGCATCACTGAAGAAGAAATCCTGCCATTCCTGGAAGAAAAACAGCATCCGGCCCTGAAAATGGATCCGATGATGTAATCTTGGTAAATTATTGATTTACTGTAATTTTGGTAAATTGTTGATTTACTGTGAATCTTC
>DATMYQ010000021.1:0-3311 GCA_035560935.1 Patescibacteria group bacterium
TCACTTAAGATCATTTAACTTTGATTTGTTTTGTCATGATGAAATAAACCGCTTCCATGAGTATCTCCAACTTATTTGATCGCTTAAAAGCGTATCTGCATTTCACCGTCAATGCATGGACAGCCGGGAAAATATAAAAATCCTCTGGATTTTCCCGCCATACAGAAAAATCCAGAGGACCGCTTTTCCGCGGATATGGACATCTTATTTTTGTTCGTCGCGCATACAGAACACCTTATTCTCGTTGGCCCGGTGGAAGTTAATGCACTCACAGCATTTACCATGCCGCTCACAGTCTTTTTTGGGGCAAGTACAGTTTTCCTCATTGCAATGGTCAGCCATTTAGTCCCCCTCCTTTCATTTTTTGATAGTTTTGGGGGTGTTACGAACGATTTCTCCGTCCGTCCCCAAAGTGCGGGATCGCACACGGCTGGTCGCTACAGCCACTGTCGGGTCCTCCGGCCAGTAGTGTTTGGGATACCGACCCTGCAGATCTTTTTTCACTGCGAAATAAGTAGTTCGCCAAAAATTCGCCAAATCCTGCGTGACCTGAACCGGTCGTTGCGCCGGCGACAGCAAATGCAATGTCAGCGGCAGACGGCCGTCCGCAATCCGGGGAGATTCCGTCAGGCCGAATACTTCCTGTAACCGGACCGCCAGCGACGGCGCGCCGGGATCGCTATAATCCACGGCCAGCTCCCGGCCACTGGGCACAGCAATTTTCTCCGGCGCCCACGCATCTAGTTGGCAGCGCTGTTCCCAGGTCAGCGACGCCAGCAAGATATCTTTCAAATGGAGTTGCTGCCATTGCGCCCGGCTGGTGATACCGTCCAGATACGGTTCCAGCCATTCTTCCAGACGTTGCAGCAGGCCATGGTCCGATCCGTCGGGCCAGTCGTCACGCCACTGGCTCATACAGGTCAGCCGCTGTTTCAGCTGTGCCGCCACCCGGTTCCAGGGCAGCATATCCAATCCGTTGTCACGGATAACAGCCAATAGCACCTGCCGACATTTTTCCCGGTCCGGCGCCAGTATCGGATCTTCTTTGATCAGCAGCGCATCCAGCCATTCCTGCCGCCGGGCCCGCACGGCCTGCGCGGCCCCATCCCACCACACATTATCTTCCTGAATGATATGACTTCCCCAATGCCGCCGGATCTCTTCCACAGTGAGCGGCGCCGCCAGGAAAATCCGGCCTGCCGGCCCCTGGTCATCCAGTTCCGCCGCCACCAGATACGGTGACGCCGCCAATGACTGATCCGCAAACATCGTCGCTCCCCGGCCATTGGCCAGTAAAAACCGTCCCGGCTCCCGCCGTTGGGCGATCCGGTCCGGAAACGCCCAACCTAACAGCCAGCCGCAATCTTCCGGGGATCCCGTGCCTTCTTTCACGCCAAAACTGCGCCTCAATTGACGGGCCGCCGCCCGGATCCGCCGGCAGGCCGCGCCATCCAACCGATGCCGGCCTCCCAGAGAAACAGTTTCCGCCGCGCCGGCGCCGTTCAGCGCTTCCAGACGCAGGCGCAAATCCGGATCCGCCGGTCCGGAATCCGACCGTAAAAAATCCCGTTCTTCCAAAATAGCCGCCAAGTCACAGGCCACACCGCCGGCTCCCCACGGCGCTGCCGCCTGAATCATCCGCGCCAGGCGGGGATGTACACCGGCAGCAGCCATCATTCTGCCGGCGGCACTGATCCGGCCGTCAGCGTCCAGCGCCTCCAGCCGCATCAGCAAATCTTTCGCCTGGTTCAACGCTGCGGTCGGCGGCGCATCCAGCCATTGCAGTTCACGAACATCGTCCGCTCCCCAGTTTGCCAGTTCCAGGACCAGCGGTGCCAAGTCCGCCTCCAGGATTTCCGGCCTGCTGCGCTCTTCCCGTTCTGCGTCTTCCCGCGGGGTCCAAAGTCGCCAGCAAACGCCGGGCGCCAGCCGTCCCGCCCGTCCACGACGCTGATCCGCCGCCGCCCGGGACACCGGCACCGTTTCCAGCCGGGTCATACCGGTGCGGGGCGAAAATCGCGGCACCCGCATCAAGCCGCTGTCCACTACCGTGGTAACGCCTTCCACGGTCAGACTGGTTTCGGCGATGGACGTGGCCAGCACCACTTTGCGCCGGCCCGGCGGACTGGGCAGCAGCGCCAAATCCTGTTCCGCCGCCGTCAGATTGCCGTACAGCGGTACAACTTTTATCGTTTCGCCCCAACGGCGCTCGGCCAGCAGGGCCGCCACCCGCCGGATCTCTCCCGCCCCCGGTAAAAAAGCCAGCACATCGCCGCTCTGTTGAACGATGGCCGCAGTAATGGCCGCCGCCATCGCCGGTTCAATCCGTCCTTTGACCGGCTCGTCCCGGTACACGGTTTCCACAGGATACGAGCGCCCTTCGCTGATCAGAACCGGTGCCTCCCCCAATAGCGTCGCCACCGGTTCCGTCTCTAGCGTGGCCGACATCACCAACAGGCGCAAATCTTGGCGAAACAGTGCGGCACTCTGCAAACAAAGCGCCAGCCCCAGATCAGCCTGCAGACTCCGTTCGTGAAATTCGTCAAAAATCACCAGGCCCACCCCGTCCAGCGACGGGTCCTGTTGCAGCATCCGGGTCAAAATCCCTTCGGTAATCACCTCAATTTTCGTGTTCGGACCCATCCGGCTGTCCAGACGGGTCCGATAGCCCACCGTTTCCCCCGCTTCCTCATCCAGCAAGGTCGCCATATAGCGGGCCACCAGCCGGGTTGCCAGCCGCCGGGGCTCCAGCATCACAATCCGTCTTCCGTCCAACCAGGCTTCGTTCAGCAGTGCTAACGGCACCCGGGTGGTTTTACCGGCGCCGGGCGGTGCCACCAATACCGCCCTCCCCGTTTCCGCTAGCACCTGCCGCACCGCTGGCAGCACCGACTCTATCGGCAAAGTCCCGTTCATGCTTCCGTTATGTCTCCGGCCAGATGAGCGATAAACTGCCGGGCGATCCGGCCGGAACGACCGGAATGGGACATTTCCCAGCGCAGCGCCGCCGCTTCCATTTCCTCATCATTGAGCGTCAGCTGTTCGCGCCGGGCCAGTTCCCGCACAATGGTCAGATATTCTTCCTGGCTGGGGGTGGTAAACGTTACCGTTAGGCCAAACCGGTCCGCCAGCGACATTTTTTCATGCACCGCATCCTGGCCGTGGATATCAGCGCCGTCCCGGTCGTCCCACACTTCCTTCACCAAGTGGCGACGGTTGGACGTGGCATATACCAGCACATTGTCCGGTTTTCCCTGGACCCCACCCTCCAGTACAGATTTTAAAATTTTATATTCCACTTCATATTCTTC
>DATMYQ010000022.1:0-2881 GCA_035560935.1 Patescibacteria group bacterium
ATGATGGGTTGTCCCTTCATAAAATGCATGGTGATTTAGTTAAGGAAAGACAAATCATTCAGTTTGCGTAAAATGGAAAAGGGGGCCGAGAAATGAAGAATTTCAGATGGGTATTGGCAGTATTGATGTTTCTTATTACTTTTATTTCTTATATGGACCGGGTCAATCTATCGGTGGCCACGCCGGAAATTATGAAGGAATTTAATTTTACAAAAATGGATATCGGGTTTTTCCAAACGGTCTTTTTTATGGGATATTCCGCAATGCAGGTACCCGGGGGAATTCTGGCCGAATATTTCCGCCACCGGATTGTTGTGGTGGGCGCTGTCGCCTGGTGGTCGGTGTTTACGGCATTGACTGCCTTTGCGGGAACTTTTTCCCAATGGGTTATGGTCAGAGCAGCATTTGGACTGGGAGAAGGTCCGGTGTATCCGGCGCTGAGCACGTTTATCGCCCGATGGTTCAATCCGGCGGAGAAAGGGAAAGCTTCTTCCCTGATGCTTAGCGGCGCTTTTGTGGGGCCGGTGCTGGGACCGGCGGCCACCGTTGCTCTGATGCTGGCCTTTGGCTGGCGGTCGGTATTTGTGATTTTTGGATTAGTGGGCTTAGTGATTGCCGTGGCCTGGTTAATCTTTGCGAAAAACTCGCCGAAAGAAAGCCCTTACGTGTCGGCCGCGGAATTGAAGTATATTGATGAGGGCCGTGACGCGGCCGTCGAGGACAAGAAGGAACTGGCCCCGTGGAAATCATTTATTGCTTCGCCGCAATTCTGGGCCATTGGCATTCAATATTTTATTGTTGACTATATCATGTATGTGTACCTCGCCTGGTTGCCTTTATATCTTATGGAAGCACAGAAGTTTTCCCTGACCAAGATGGGTATTGCCGCTTCGTTTCCGTGGGCGGCGTTGTGCCTGGTGACACTCACGACCGGCGCACTCAGCGATAAGCTGGTGGCGGCAGGCGCGTCCAAAGCAAAAGCGCGCTCCTGGCTGGCGATCGTGGGCTTGGTTTTCTGTTCCTTGTTTCTCTACCTGGGAGCCATTGCCACGGAACCGGTCATGAATGTGGCCTGGCTTACTTTATCCTTGGGATCGCTGGGGCTTTCTTTCCCCGCTTCCTGGTCAGCCTGTATGGATTTGGGCGGGAAATTTTCCGGCTCCGTTTCCGGCTGGATGAATTTTTGGGGAAATATTGGCGGTTGCATAGCGCCGCTGCTTACCGCCTGGATAGCGACCAATTATGGTTGGCAGGCGGCTATTATTGTAACCGCGTTGTCCGCAATCATTGGGATTCTTGCCTGGTTACTCGTTAAACCTGATATTCCGCTGCAACGCAGCGAAGTAAAGCCCCAGACCCTGGCGGCCAAATCATAACCAACGTGAAAAAATATATTTTGCCGCAGTGAGTAATATTTGGATAAGCGGCGAGGCACGGTAGTGCTTTCGCGGCGAATTGTGTGTTGGCTACCGTATCACCCCGCTACCGGCTTATCGGAGCGAGAGGTGGTACGGTGGGGGCACAAGGAAAGCGCTGGCGGACTAATTTACGAGGGGTGAAATTATGTACGCAGAAAATACTGCATTTCCTAAAATGGCCCGGGTTAAGCAGAACATAGAGCAGCCTGCGATTGAGGATGTGAAAAGCGCAGTCAGAGCGGAAGTGGAACGAATTAACGGAGCGGCTCGCATAAAACCGGGGGAAAAAGTCGGCATTACTGTGGGCAGCCGCGGCATAGCCAACTTAAAAGCGATTGTGGAAGTACTGATTGCCCAAGTAAAACAGGCTGGCGGCAAACCATTTATTCTGCCGGCAATGGGATCGCATGGCGCCGGAACGGCCGAAGGCCAGATCGAGATGCTTCAGTCGCTGGGGATCAGTGAGGAGACGGTGCAAGTTCCGGTAATTGCCGGTGGGAAATCCACGCAGATCGGCGTGACCCAGCAGGGAATACCGGTATACGTTAACGACACAGTCCTGTCAGGTCAGCTTGATAAGCTCATTCTTTTTAATCGGGTTAAGGAACACACCGAATTTGAGGGCGAAATCGAAAGCGGGATCCATAAAATTTGTGCAATCGGGATAGGAAATCCGCAGGGCGCTTTGACGGTACATCAGTATTCATTAGATTTGGGTTATGAAAAAACTATTACCGAAGTTGGCGCATATATTATTAAGCATTTGCCAGTAGCCTTCGCTGTGGCTACAGTAGAAAATTATTATCATAAAACGGCACACGTCAAAGCGATGCTGCCGGATGAAATTGCTGCGGAAGAAAAAACGTTGTTAAAACTGGCCAAGGCAAGCCTCGGCAAGATCCCTTTCGATGAATTAGATGTTCTTATTGTCGATGAAATGGGCAAAAATATCAGTGGTTCCGGTATGGATTCCAATGTTATCGGCAGAATTTTGGTGTTTGGCCAAAAGGAACCGGAAAAACCGGTAATAAAACGAATTGTGGTGCTGGGTACTACGGCGGAAAGCCACGGTATGGCTACGGGTATCGGTCTGGCAGATTTTACGACTAAAAAATTGGTGGACAAACTGGATTTATGGGCTACTTATTTTAACTGCATTACGGCGCAGGCGCCGGAAAAAGGCCGGCTGCCCATCTATTTCGCCACGGAGAAAGAAAGCATTGCTGCGGCCCTGACCTGCATCGGTATGACCAAACCGGAACAGGCCAGAGTCGTTCATATCAGAAACACGAATGAAGTGGAACTGATGGAAGTCTCGGAAAAACTGGTTCCGGAACTGTCGGCCATACCGGGATTGCAATTATTGGAAGAATTAAAACCGATGCTGTTTGATGAAGAAGGAAACATTCATCGAATATAAAAAAATGTTGAAATGCGATAGGAATATTATCGTTTGTCAGTAG
>DATMYQ010000023.1:0-33834 GCA_035560935.1 Patescibacteria group bacterium
ATATTAATATATTTCATGCGATCAACGTTTTGTCGATTCTAGTCTGATTAAGACATCACCGGTTTTGATCCGGTCACCGGGCCTCACCAGTACGTCCCGAACCACGCCGTCGGTATTGGCTCTCACCGCCACAGCCGGACCGGTAACAGTATCAACATACGCCAGAATATTGCCTTCCCGCACCGCTACTCCCGGTGCCGGCAAATTTTGAGCAAGTACGGTACCCGTCAAAACACTCTTCTGATCAATAATCGTCCCCGCAGCCACAGACCAGGCGGTCACTCCCAGCAAAATCACCAGCGTCAGTATTATTAACACTTTCTTGTTGCGCAACATATTCTCACCTGCTTTCTCTAACTAGATTATAACGTAAATCGAAGCAGCAATCAATTCGCCTGTCCCGCTGACGGGATCACAACCAGCGCATCTCCCACACGCCGTTCCCGGCCATCCGACGGCGAATTAACGATCCGCCCCTGCACAATCATTTCGCTGGACCCGCCGCCATCGAGATTCATCGCATCTTTTGCTCCCAAATCTTTCATAAATGCGGCCAATTCCGCCAAGGTCATCCCCCGGCTAAAACTTTGCCGGCCATCAACCACCACCAGCAGCAGATGTCCCTGTTCCGTCAGTCCGATCGCCGTACGCGGCGCCCTGCCGCCAGCAACGTCCGACCCGAAACCTTCCTCCCCGGTAGTAAGGAAAACCTCCCCATTCTTCACCAGCAAAGGTCCGGCTCCCAGGGCATGAACCGTCTGGTCCCATTCGCTGCCTAACGACTGATGAATGAGTACATGGTCACCCACTTTCAATCCAGCCAGCGCCGTCATCACGGTCCCGTGAGCGGACAGAATCTGGTTTGCCGTTGTCAGTGGGGAATTGCCTGTCTGGCAGGCAACCACCTGGCCGTTTCGTATAACCCATTCCCGCCCGTAAACATTCGTACCGGTAGCCGGGCCGTAACCTGAATTATAAAGAATCAGTTCATCCGCGCCCCGCTCACGGTTCACGCCGCCAATCGTGACATGCTGTCCGTCAGGCAATTCCACCCAGCCATCATAATCCGGCCGGTCAATCGAAAAATATCCCTTGGGAAAATAGCCCAAAACAGCTCTGGATAAATAAGGTGTACTGACAATGCGGCCATCGAGTTTAAGCAATCCAATGATGGTTCCGTCAGGGTCAAAATACGATGCATTCACCGCCGCCAGCGCCCGTGAACGGTTTGCCATGGAACTGAGGGTTTCCAAACCGGCAATGCTATCGTTGGACAGCACCGGGCGAATGATATAACCCGCCCGGGGATCAATCTCCAGAATATGAGCCTGTAACGGCTCTGACTCCGAACGCCAAAGACGATATTGTAATCCTTTGGCAAGAATTTTTGCCGTTTTATCCGATACCGGTTGTTCTGATGCAACCATCCCGTTTTTGATAATATCAATCACCAAACGTTCCGGATTGCTCAAACGAAACACTTGCGGCACAGCGTTTGTTTTTAGATCGATAACCGCTTCCAGATCATCCTCGATTTGTTCCAGTTGCAATCGTTCAACCACCGGATCCTGAAAAGTTTTTATTGTCAGGCCGCTACGATTGGCGGTACTGCTCATCCGCACTTTCAGCCGGTAAGGATTTTCTTCCATACTTACAGTATATTGCGGAACCGTTTCCAGATCCAACACAATGCGTAACCGTTCCGCCGACTGGCTGCTGCGCGCCTGCTTCAGCACAGAACCTGCGGCTTCGGCGGTTGTGGGCAGCAGAACCGGCAGCAGGCCGTAAAGAAACAGTCCGATAATCCCGACAAGGCATCGCCCACAGCATTTTTTAGTTATTTTTCGCAATGATATGATCATTTCGCCCTCCCGCTTACGCGCAATGCAAAAGGAAAAAGACCGGACCCGTTAAACGTTCCGGCCTTTCAGGGCACTGTGTGTCGGCGACAACTGGCGGTACAACATATCCGCCAGGCCGATACCGCCTGCTTTCGCCATGTTTTTGGTCATCTCGGTATCCAACATGGACTGCATAATATTTTGTGCATTCGACTCGCCCAGCAACGGATCTTTGGGAATCGTGGCCCGCATTTGCGACATCAGCATGTTCAGGAAAACAGCCTCCATATCCTGACACACTTTTCGCAATTTTACTCCATCCTGTACGGTATTGGTAACGTTTGCGGCCGCTTTTTTCTGATCCGCCGACGGCTTTTCCTTTAAAGCGTCAGTCACCTGACGTAGTTGCGCATCAAATTCCTGCCCTTTTAATACTTCCTGGTCCGCGGCCGGCGGCGTACCCGACAGCGCCGGCATTCCCGCGGCAGATGATATCTTCATGAACATTCACCACCTATACTTTGCTCTCTCTACATAACCTGCAGATCAGCATGCAGTGCTCCGGCAGCTTTTATCGCCTGCAGAATCGAAATGATATCCCGGGGAGTGGCACCCACGGCATTTAATGCGCTGACAACATCGCCCACGTTACTGGATGCCGGCAAACTAATCAAGTTGGCAGGAGTTTCCTTCACGTTCACTGTGGGGTTTGTAGTCACCGCCGTATTCCCTCCCGACAATGGCTCCGGTTGCGAAACCTGCCGGTTGGGATTGATGCGGACACTCAATCCACCCTGCGCCACCGCCACGGCATCAATCGTCACATTGCTGCCGATCACGATCGTCCCGGTACGTTCATTCACCACCACTTTCGCCAAACTGTCCGGACTCACGGGCAGTTCCTCCAGCGCAGCCACAAAAGCAACCACATTCTCTGCATATTGGCCGGGAACGGTTACGTCAATCGTCCCCGGATCATTGGTTGTCGTAACGCTGCCGAAACGGTTGTCAATGGCTTCAGCAATTCGGCTGGCCGTGGTAAAATCCGGCTGGTTCAACGTCAGTGTAATTTTATCCCGCGACGCAAATTTCATATTGGGAACATCGCGTTCCACAAAGGCACCGGCGGGAATACTCCCTGCCGTCAGGAAATTTTTCTGCTGACTGGAGCCACCGGAACCGGCGGCAAATCCGCCCAATGTCAACGGCCCCTGCGCCACCGCGTAAACGTTGCCGTTTCCGGCTTTCAGCGGTGTTTGCAGCAAGGTGCCGCCCTGTAAACTTTTGGCATCGCCCATGGACGAAACCGTTACGTCGACGGTATCACCCGGCTTCACAAAAGCCGGCAATTGCGCTGTCACCATAACGGATGCCACGTTCTTGGCATCAATGCTGCTAACGCTGATGTTAACGCCAAAAGACTTCAGCATGTTGGCTATCGATTGAAAGGTGTATTTACTTTTATTAGTGTCACCGGTACCGGTCAGGCCCACAACCAAGCCGTAACCAATCAGTTGGTTTCCCCTGGCTCCCTGAACCTTGGCCAGATCTTTCACCCTGCTGGTGGCACTGCCATACATTTCCGCCGTGGCTGCCTGACCCGCCAGCGTCAGCGCCAAAACCATGATCAGCAGGATCTGTTTCCATTTTTTCATCGCTGCTCGCTCCGTTATCTTAGGAACCAAGAAACAAAAATGGTTCCTTTATCATTGCACTCACTGACACAAGGAAATTCGAAATTTACGTCAACATTTACCAGAGGAAATTGAAGATTTGTGTTAATATGCCCTGGCGTTGTTTATCCGAAATGGGACCTTTGCCGTCGATACGAATCTCCGCATCTGCCACATAACTCGACAATACGGTATTGTCAGCCGAAATATCTTCCGGGCGGACTACGCCAGAAATAATAATCTTCTGTTCATCTTTGTTCTGTTTGATCATTTGCGTGCCGGAAACCACTAAATTTCCATTGGGCTTGATTTCTGTCACCTTCACCGTCAGACGGCCGCTCACCGTGTTACTATTGGTGATGGAACCCTTCGCGGTATAGCTGTCATCAGAACTGCCGCTCAACACATCATTGAATTTGATGATGCCCGCGCTGCCTTTGATATCGGCGCTGGCCGCCTTCGTATTCGAAGTATTTCCCGTTCGGGTCGCCGCCGACGATTCACTGATGACAATGGTGAGAATATCGCCGATAGCCCGCGCTTTGCGGTCACCGAACAAATTGGCGGACGGCGCACTCTCGCTCCAGAGTGAATCTGCGCTGGCCGCCGGTACGTTCAGCATCATGCTCCCCAGCAACAACCCGCCCGCCGTCAACAGTGCCAGTCCCTTCCGTTTCCACATGACTCACACTTCCTTTACTTCCTTGCCTGAATGATTTAAACTCTATGCACTTTATAACAGTACCGTGTTCGTGTCCAGAACCTGGCCGGTTACCGCCTTCTTCGAGGTATTATTCTGCACCCGGATCATCTGACCTTCACTGCCATCCTGCAACGCCGTTCCGGCCACGGACACTTCAATGCCGTTCGTCCGGATCAGGAGTGTGACCGCCTGTCCCTTGTGAATCATCAGCGGTTTCCCCAGCATCGCCGTTGTCAAAACCGTCCCCGGCACGACAACCCGCCGGACGGCCAGTCCCATGATTTTTTTTTCATCCGTTATATAACCCGCCGCCAGATGACTGACATCCCGGCGATCCAAACGGATGTTGCCGGCACTGATGATTTCACCCTGGGACAGCAAACGGGTGGCAATAACCACCTGTTGATATGCTTTAACGTCAAAGCGTAGTTGCCGAATGGTAAACGGCTTGCCGTTAACGGATACCGTGACCTGGACGATAACCGGCAACCCTTGCCGTACCCCATATGGCAAATCGGCTTCATAAGTGATCGCACCGGCGGGAACCAACAAATCTGAGGGCACGCTCATCGGCGTCACCACAATTTCTCCCTCAGGAACAGACACCTGTTGTTGCAGATATACCTGCGCTATGTCTGCCATCTGCTGTCCACTGGCCATTTGTCCCACTGGCCGGCCCGCGCTATCCGGTGCCGCCAGTACCAACGGCCCGCTTAGAAAAAGCATCAGGAGCAGCAGCAATACCAACCGCCCCATAAACATCTTCATGACATCACTAACGCTTCAGCCCATTGGCGGTTTCCAGCATGCTATCCGCCGTCTGCACGGCCTTGGAGTTGGTCTCATAAGCCCGCTGACACACAATCATGTTCACCATTTCTTCCACCACTTGCACATTGGACATCTCCACGTATAAATTGATGGTTTGACCAGCGCCGTCGGCGCCGGGATTACTGACCACCGGCGCACCGGAAGCCGCGGATTCCGTCAGTAGGTTTTGCCCCATTTTTTCCAAACCGGCCGGGTTGATAAAACGGGCCAGCGTAATTTGTCCCAAAATCTGCGGATCCGTCTGACCGGGAATACTGACTGAAACCTGACCATCCGTCGAAATCGATAAGTCCGTCGAATTTTCCGGAATGGTAATAGCCGGCTCCAGGTAATAGCCTTCCGAAGTCACGACCCGCCCCTGGGAATCTTTCTTAAACGATCCATCCCGGGTATAGGCCAACGTTCCGTCCGGCATCGTAATCTGAAAAAAGCCTTCACCGGAAATAGCAATATCTAATGGATTACCCGTTTCCTGCAAGCTGCCCTGGGTATAAATCTTTTGTGTTGCCACCGGCATTACGCCATGTCCCACCTGCAAACCGGTTGGCAGCTGCGTGTCCGGGCCGGAAGCCACGCCGGTCTGACGCAGAGTTTGATAAATCATGTCTTCAAATTCAATCCGGTCTTTTTTATGACCGGTGGTATTGACGTTGGCCAGGTTATTGGAAATTACGTCCAGATTCATCTGCTGGGCTTTCATACCTGTCCCGGCAGTATATAAGGCTCGCATCATAGTGGTTTACCTCCCCATTTTCTCGGTATTGTTCGGCGTCTTTGATTTTCCGACAGACGCTTCAGTCAGTCAGCGTCCACCGCCGAGCCCCCTGAATAAGGTCCAGCCCGGTAAAGATCTCCTCAGTATATCGAAAAATATTCCCAAACATTTAATAGGAAAAACGTCGCATTGATGTATTTTTATTCGGGAACAAACCGCTGAATTTTCCGGTTCCCAAACCGGATTAACTTACTGCGCCCACATCATTCACCGCTTTGTCCAACAGTTCATCCTGAGATTGAACCACTTTGGCATTCGTTTCATAGGCCCTTTGCCCGGCAATCATGTTGACCATTTCCGTCACCACGTTGGCATTGGACGTTTCCAGAACCCCTTGCGTAATCTGGCCGGTAAACGCCTGTCCGGTGACACCATCCGGCGCCTTGTACAGATTATACCCTTCCTTGTCCAGTTGGCGTTGCGGATCGGCGAACTCCACCATTTGCAGCTGGGCGACTTCCAGGTTATCCACATACACCCGTCCGTCTTTGGTGAATAAGGCTTTCACTCCGTTGGCATTGGCCGCATTACCGGCTCCCAGTATAATTGGCGTATTATTCGTCCCCAGAACCCGGTTGCCGGTCTGGGTCACCAATTCACCCTGGGCATTACGGGTAAAAGAGCCATTGCGGCTATAGCGAACACCATTAGGCGTTTCGATGGAAAAGAAGCCATTACCGCTAATGGCCAAATCCAGCTCATTCCCCGTCAGCTTCAACGCGCCATCCGTATGAATGGTAGCTACTTTATCCACCAGTGCCCCCACACCCATGCTGCCGATTTCCGGCGCGTCTTTACCGTCGTTAATCCGGCGCAGCAGCAGACTGGCAAAGTCCTTGCTGATGGTTACGTCTTTTTTATAACCGGCCGTGTCCACGTTAGCCAGATTATTGGCAATCACGTCATTTCGCAACGATTCCACAATCATACCGGAAGCCGCAGTGTAAATTCCCCGGATCATTCCAGTCACCTCTTTTCTTCTTTGCTATTCGCCTATCTATCCAATGTTCACCTCTGGCGAACGTTATCGTTCATGATGTCCTTAGGTGCGACTCCCGCTTGTTTAGCGTCGTCAGACTGTCCTGCAAACTTTCCAGCGCATCCAGCGCTTTGCCGGTTCCCAGCGCCACGCAGGATAGCGGGTCGTCAGCCAAATAAGTGGGTATCCCCGTCTCCCGGTTAATCAGCGTGTCCAGTCCGTGAATCAGTGAGCCACCGCCGGTCATGACAATCCCCCGGTCCACAATATCTGCCGCCAATTCCGGCGGGGTACGCTCCAGTACGGTTTTTACGCAATCCACAATCAACGCAATGGGTTCCGCCAAAGCGTCCCTGGTTTCGGCCGAGTTCATCCTGATCGTTTTCGGCAACCCGGATACCATGTCACGTCCCCGCACCTCCAGCGTCTCGTTCCGTCCCGACGGAAACGCAGTACCGATTTTCACCTTGATTTCCTCGGCCGTACGTTCACCAATCATCATATTATATTCTTTACGGACATGGCGCACTAACGCCTCATCAAACTTATCGCCGCCAATGCGTAACGATTCCGTGACCACAATGCCGCCAAGACTAAGTACCGCTACATCCGTGGTTCCGCCGCCAATGTCCACCACCATCGAACCGCAGGGTTCCGAAATCACCAGCCCGGCCCCCAGCGCTGCCGCCAACGGCTCTTCAATCAAGTAGGTTTTACGGGCACCGGCCTGCATGGCCGCTTCTAAAACCGCCCGTTTTTCCACCGTTGTCACTCCCGAAGGAATGCAAACCATGATGCGCGGTTTAAATAGCAGGCTTCTCCCGGATACTTTCTGTATAAAATGCCGCAGCATACTTTCCGTCGTGTCATAATCCGCAATAACGCCTTCCCGGAGCGGGCGAATGGCAATAATGTTGCCCGGGGTCCGTCCCAGCATCCGGCGTGCTTCTTCGCCAATGGCCAAAATACGGTTACTGTCCCGGTCAATAGCCACCACAGAAGGCTCCCGCAAAACAATCCCCTTACCCTTGATATATACCAACACATTGGCCGTTCCTAAATCAACTCCAATATCCATAGACATGCCGAACATCGATCGATCCAATCCCCTTTCCCCGTCTATCAAAATCTATGGAAAGACCCGGCGTCGTTTCCCGATGAAAGACTGCGCCGACTTCTCCGTTTCCTACTTAAATTCGTGCCATACAGGCACTTGCAAAGCCGTTAAAATACAAACCATCATTTCATTAGTATTGCATATAATTCTACAACCCACTGTAAAATCCTTTATTTATGGTTAAGCGGATGAGAAAACTTACCACGCTTTTATTCTGCCGGCTTTACGTTTCCCATTATAGCAAAAAAGCAGCCGCTCGGCTGCTTTTTCTGGCTAATCCCATATTTAACGCGACACTGCCACCCGTTCGATTTTAGCGCCGAGTCGCTGAAATTTCCCCACCAAATCGTCATAGCCCCGGTCAATATGATGGATGTAGCTGATTTCCGTTTCACCGTCCGCCACCAGTCCCGCCAGCACTAACGCTGCTCCTGCCCGCAGGTCTGTTGCTTTGACCGGACAACCGGTCAGGCTGTTTACCCCTTCCACCACCGCGCTGCGACCGTCAATTTTGATGGAAGCGCCCATCCGTTTCAATTCATCCACGTGCATAAACCGATTTTCAAACACGGTCTCGGTCACAATGCTGGTTCCCTGCGCCACCGTCATCAGTGCCATAAACTGCGCTTGCATATCCGTGGGGAAACCAGGGTACGGCAATGTTTTCATGTCGACTGCCCGCAAGCCTTTATGGCCGCGGACCCAGATACCGGTCACATCTTCTTCAATGTTCACACCGGCCTCTTTCATTTTGGCAATCACCGGCTTCAGATGTTCATTCAACGCGTTTTCAATCCGTACCTCGCTATTGGTAATCGCCGCTGCTGCCATATACGTTCCGGCTTCAATCCGGTCAGGAATGACCGCGTGGTTCGCACCTTTAAGCGTCGGAACGCCATCAATCCGGATAATATTGGTTCCGGCTCCCCGTACATGTGCCCCCATCGCATTCAGAATGTTGGCCAGATCGACAATCTCAGGCTCTTCTGCCGGATTTTCCAGTATCGTCTGTCCTTTGGCCATGCTGGCGGCCATCATAATATTTTCCGTTGCGCCAACACTGGGAAAATCAAGGTAGATTCGGGCGCCGGTTAATCCCTTGGGAGCGCGTGCCTCGATGAAGCCATGACCGGTCACAATGTCAGCACCCAGCGCTTCAAACCCTTTTAAATGCAGGTCAATCGGTCGCGTGCCAATAGCACAGCCACCCGGCAACGAGATTTTTGCCTGCCCCAGCCGGGCCAGCAGCGGTCCCATAACCAGAAAAGAGGCTCTCATTTTTCGGACCAGTTCATACGGAGCTTCGAAAGTTTTCAGGTCCGTACTATCAATATGCAAAGTCCCCGGCGTTGGTGTTTTTACAACCAACCCCAGCGTTTCCAGCACTTCACCAATGGTCCGGACGTCTTCTAGATCCGGAATTTCCTCCAGAGTGCTAGGGCTATCCCCCAGCAAAGTCGCGGCGATAATCGGCAATACTGCGTTCTTTGCACCGCTGATCCGGACGGTTCCGGACAATTTTCTTCCCCCATGCACCACTAACTTTTCCACAAACTTTCCTCCTGCACACACAAAACAGCCGATTCTAAAGTTTTACCTACATAGTTTACCACCAGCCCTCAGGGTAAGCAAGAGTTTCTTCCGGAAGAAATACGTAAAAAAGCGCGGGAAGAATTCCCCGCGCTTTGGTTTAGGTATGTTTTTTTACGTTATCGGCAACTTTTAGTCGTAACAGGGCTCGTTTTAGCGCCGCTTCCGCCCGCAAAACATCCGTATCTTCACCGGGAGCCTTCAGCCGGGCTTCCGCCCGCTCCAAAGCCGACGCCGCCCGATCCGGATCGATTTCTTCCGGCAATTCTGCGCTGCCGGCCAAAATGGTTACTTTGTTCGGCCGCACTTCAATAAAGCCGCCGCATACGGAAACCATGGCCTCTTCTTCACCCTCCCGCAGGATGCGAACCGGCCAAACATCGAGGCCGGCGATCAGCGGCGCGTGACCGGCCAAAACGCCCAAGTCGCCATCAGTGGCACGGGCAATGACCATATTCACGTCTTCTGTATATACCATACGCTCAGGGGTGACAATATCAAGCCGGATACTGGCCATGGCTTATTCCCCCTTCATTTGGCGAGCCTTTTCCACCACTTCGTCGATGGTTCCTGCCATATAGAAGGCACCTTCCGGCAGATCATCATGTTTTCCAGCCAAGATTTCCTGGAAACCACGAATGGTTTCTTTTAACGGCACATACTTGCCGGGAGTTCCGGTAAATGCCTCCGCTACGAAGAAGGGCTGGCTCAAGAAACGTTGAATTTTGCGCGCCCGGCTAACGGTCAACTTATCTTCATCAGACAGTTCTTCCATACCGAGAATGGCGATGATATCCTGCAGTTCTTTATAACGCTGCAGCACTTCCTGCACGCCGCGCGCGGTCTGGTAATGCTCATCACCCAGAACCAGCGGATCCATAATCCGTGAAGTGGAGTCCAACGGATCCACCGCCGGATAAATCCCCAGCTCGGCGATTTGCCGCGACAACACGGTAGTGGCATCCAAGTGGGCAAAGGTTGCTGCCGGCGCCGGGTCAGTCAGGTCATCCGCCGGCACGTATACCGCCTGCACTGATGTGATGGATCCTTTTTTCGTCGAGGTAATCCGCTCCTGCAGGGCGCCAACGTCAGTGGCCAGCGTCGGCTGATAACCTACGGCCGAAGGCATCCGTCCCAATGTCGCCGACACTTCCGAACCCGCCTGGATAAAGCGGAAAATATTATCGATAAACAACAGCACGTCCTGTCCGCCGACATCGCGGAAATATTCCGCCATGGTCAAGCCGGTCAGACCAACGCGCATTCTGGCTCCGGGCGGCTCGTTCATTTGGCCGTACACCAGCGCCGTCTTATCAATAACACCGGATTCTTTCATTTCGCTCCACAAATCGTTGCCTTCACGGGTCCGTTCACCCACGCCGGAGAAAACGGAGTAACCACCATGCTGGGTAGCGATATTACGGATCAATTCCATGATGATAACGGTTTTACCTACCCCGGCACCGCCAAAGAGGCCGATTTTACCGCCGCGGGAGTAAGGCGCGATCAGGTCAACGACTTTGATCCCGGTTTCAAGAATCTGAGCCGAGGTATCCTGTTCATCAAAACTGGGCGCCGGCCGATGAATCGGCCAATGATCATCCGCCACAACAGCGGTGGGATCATTGTCCACCGTCTCACCCAATACATTGAAAATACGACCCAAAGTTCCCTTACCCACCGGGATGGTAATGGGTCCGCCGGAATCCGTCACCTGCATGCCCCGGGTCAGACCGTCAGTGGAAGACATCGCAACGCAGCGTACCGCATCGTCGCCCAAGTGTTGCATCACTTCCGCCGTTAACTTAACCCGCGTTTCGCCCGTCATTTCATCAATTGTTACCGCGTTGAATATTGCCGGCAACTTTTCCGGGGGAAAGACAACGTCTATTACGGGGCCGATAACCTGAATTACTTTACCGATATTCAAGGGATTCTCCCTCCTTTACTTATCGGAGATCATTGCCAGGCACTCGCCTGCAACCACTCTCCACGCATCAATCTTTAACCTACTTCAAAGCTTCGGCGCCGCCGACAATCTCCGAAATTTCCCGGGTAATGTTGGCCTGGCGCACCTTGTTGTAATGCAGAACCAGTTTGGATATCAGTTCCTGCGCATTATCGGTCGCCGAACCCATCGCCGTCATCCGGGCACTGAGTTCACTGGCCGCCGACTGCAGCAAAGCGCCGTAAATTACGGTTTCCAGATACTTTGGCAACAGTTGGTTCATCACCTCATCCGCTGAGGGTTCAAAGATATACTCGGTTACTTCCTCTGCGGCTTCCGCCGTTGTTTCCGATTCGCCCGTTACCGGCAACAATCGAACCACCGTCGGTTTTAAATGAACTGGTGAAATAAACTGGGTAAACCCCAGGTGAATTTCATCATAGGTACCATCACAGAAACGCTCCGCCACCAAAGCAGCTAAGTTCACCGCATTCTGGTAAGACGGTTTTTCGGAAAAGCCAGTATATTCTACATCCACGGGGTAATTCCGCCGTTTAAAATAATCCCGCACTTTACGCCCAACCGTGATCAGCCCGAAACGGGAATGGTCCTGATCCTTGAAGTGAGGCATCACTTCGCGGATGAGGTTGGAGGAGTAAGCACCGGCCAGGCCTTTATCAGCACTGAGCAGCAAATAACCCACCCGTTTCACTTCCCGCGTTTCCAATAATGGATGCGAGGAGTCCCGGACAGTGGCCGTCACCTGGGTCAAAACTTCCCGGATTTTCTCAGTGTAAGGGCGGCTGGCGATCGCTTTCTCCTGCGCGCGGCGCAACCTTGCGGCCGCCACCATTTTCATTGCTTTGGTGATCTGCTCAATATTCCTTACACTTTTTATCCGGCGGCGAATATCTCTGGCGCTAGCCATGCCTTATCACCTCGCCGCTTCCAATTTACCATCGCCGTCATAAGAGGCAAATGTATCTTTAAATTCTTTGATCGCCTTTTTCAGCGCGGTTTCCGTTTCTGCATCCAGTTGTTTCTTTTCCCGGATGGCTTTGGCAATTTCCGCATAATTGCTCCGCATGAATTTCAGGTAATCTTCCTCAAACTTCGTGACTTCATGAATGGGCACGTCGTCAATATAACCATTAACAGCCGTATACAGGATCAGTACCTGCTCCTCGGTCACCAACGGACGATACTGGGCCTGTTTCAAAATTTCCATGGTCCGTTGACCCCGTTCCAACTGCGCCTTGGTGGCTTTATCCAGGTCGGAACCGAACTGGGCAAACGCCGCCAATTCACGGTACTGGGCCAAGTCCAGACGCAAACGCCCGGCTACCTGTTTCATTGCCTTGATCTGAGCGGAACCGCCTACCCGTGAAACCGACAAACCGGCGTTGATGGCCGGGCGGAAACCGGAGTAAAACAATTCGCTTTCCAGCATAATCTGACCATCCGTAATGGAAATAACGTTAGTCGGAATGTATGCGGAAAGATCACCGGCCAGCGTTTCAATAACCGGCAACGCGGTAATGGAACCGCCGCCCAGTTCATCAGACAGCTTGGCCGCCCGTTCCAGCAAACGGGAGTGTAAGTAAAATACGTCGCCAGGATACGCTTCCCGTCCCGGAGGACGCCGGAGCAGCAGCGACATGGCCCGATACGCCGTAGCGTGCTTGGAGAGATCGTCATACACACAAAGAACATGGCCGCCTTTGTACATAAAGTATTCGCCCATGGCAACGCCGGCATACGGCGCCAAATATTGCAAAGGCGCACTGTCCCCTGCCGTGGCGGCAACAACAATCGTGTACGCCATCGCGCCGGCATCTTCCAGCGTCCGGACAATCCGGGCCACCGTAGACGCTTTTTGGCCAATCGCCACGTACACACAGATCACATTCTGGCCTTTTTGGTTAATAATGGTATCTACGGCAATCGCCGATTTGCCGGTACCCCGGTCACCGATGATCAACTCACGCTGTCCTCGGCCAATGGGCACCATTGCGTCAATCGATTTGATACCGGTCTGCATCGGCTCTTTAACCGACTGACGGTCGGCAATGCCCGGCGCCCGGAATTCCACCGGACGGTTTTCTGTAGTGTTGATCGGCCCTTTGCCGTCCACCGGCTGTCCCAGCGCATTGACAACCCGGCCCACCATGGCTTCTCCGACCGGCACTTCCATGATCTTACCGGTCCGGCGTACAATGTCACCCTCTTTGATCAACTGCTCGCCACCCAAAAGCACACTACCGACATTGTCTTCCTCCAGGTTCAGCACCATGCCGTACACATCATGGGGAAACACCAGTAATTCGCCGGCCATGGCTTTTTGCAGACCATGAATCCGGGCGATGCCGTCCCCTACCTCGATAACGGTGCCGACATCATCCACGTTGATGTCTACCTGATAATGTTCAATCTGTTGCTTAATAATCGCCGTTATTTCTTCTGGCCTCATTTTCATAGTCAGTTTTGTCACCCCAATCTTAAGTCGCATTCCCACCCCTGAAAAACAGGCACCCCCGTTTTCAAGGCACTGTGTTTATACTTTCTGGTAGTTGGTCTAAAACCACCGGAACAAGCTTGCGGCACTTTTTGGGCTTCCGAACGGTCATTGCGCCAGCAAGTCACTCTGCAACGATCGCAATTGACGCTGCACACTGCCATCAATGAGCTTGTCGCCCATTTTTATCACAATGCCGCCCAGAATCTGTTTATCCACGTGGGTTTTTAACAACACCGTCTTGCCGGTAACCTGCCCCAGCTTTGTGGCCAGTGCGGCCAGTTGGTTCTCAGTCAGGGCAAAAGCAGTGACCACGTCCGCTTCGGTAATGTTTCGCTCTTCGTTGGCCAAACGCACGTATTCTCCGACAATGGCCGGCAACAGGTTTTCCCGGCTTTTATCAACCAGCACCAACAGAAACTTGTTGAGAAAGTCCTCCAGTTGCCCGGCAAAGATTTGTTGCAGAATTTCTTTTTTGGCCGCCGCCGGTACCCGGGGATGATAGAACAAATCCGACAGTTCCGCATGTTCACAAATGGTGCTCGCCACCATCTCCAATTGTTGCTGCGCCAAATCCAGTTTATTTTTTTCCGCGGCCAGCTCATAAGCAGCCTGCGCGTACTTCAGCGCCACCTGATTGCTTAGCATGGCAAACCACCTATTTTCTTCTCACCCAGCTTCTCGATAAAATCATGCACCAGCGCGGCGTTAGCCTGCTCGTCGAGGTTATGGGCAACAATTTTGGTGGCCGCCATCATGGCGATATTCACCACTTCCGCTTTCAGTTCTTTTATTGCCTGCTCATGTTCCCGGGCAATTTCCTCCTGCGCGGCTTTCAGCAAACGGGCATTTTCTTCACGGGATTCCCGCAAAATATCTTCCCGGGCCTGCTCCGCCAGTTTGGTCGCCTTTTCCACGATCTCCTGCGCATGAACGCGGGCCTGAGCCAGTTGATCCAGATATTCCCGCTTCAACTGTTCCGCGGCCTTCTTTTCCTCTTCGGCAGCAGTAAGGTCTTCAGCGATCCGCGCCTGCCGGTCAGCCAGCGCTTTCATCAGCGGCTTATAGGCGAATTTGGTCAAAATGGCCACCAGGATAAGGAAATTTATAATTTGCGCTATCAGCGTTCCATTCAAATCAACCAACGAGGGCCCCTCCTCTTTCCCGCGTACAAGGGGAGCGACGGCAGGAAACCCTGCCGACGCCCTGTCACGCTTCGTTTACTTAATGAACGGGTTGGCGAATACCAGTACGATGGCAATAACTGCAGCAATAATAGGAATCGACTCAATCAAGCCAACGGAAATCAGCATGTTGACGAGAATCGTTCCTTTGGCCTCCGGCTGTCTGGCCATACCTTCGATAGCCTTGGCAGTTACCGCACCGTCACCGATACCGGCACCGATAGCGGCCAGGCCGATAGCCAGACCGGCCCCAATGGCAGAGGCAGCAACAATAATAGCGTGTTCCACAATAAAATCCTCCTTTTTCTTCTGTTTATCAAAATAATTTTCGAGTCTGCACGAGTGTTAATGGTGATCGTCTTTAAGGGAATTTGAGAGGTACGACATCGACAGCATGGTAAAAATAAATGCCTGCACCACGCCGACGAATAAGCTAAACCCCAGCCAGGCCGTCGGGATTACATAGGGCACCAGCATGCCGAGAATGATCAGCAAAATCTCGCCCGCCAGAATATTACCAAATAGACGGAAAGACAACGTGATCGGTTTAGCCAGTTCCTCGATGATATTGATAATGACAAATGGGATAAATGGTTCAAAAAAATGTTTTCCGTAAGTGACCAACCCTTTTTCCTTAACCCCGATGATATGTACCAAGGCAACGACCATCAGCGCTAAACCCAACGTTGTATTGATATCGTTCGTCGGGGATGTGAGCGTCGGTATCAACCCCTGTTCATTACCAACCAGCAAAAACAAAAACAGTGTAATGAGCAGCGGCACAAATTTTGCCCCTTTGGGTCCCAATGTGGCATTAATCTGATCCAACAGCGCCTCAACAATCATTTCCAGCGCATTTTGGCAACCTCCCGGCACCATCGTCAACCGCCGGGTAGCCAATACCGCCAACACCGTAACCACAATCATGGTTAACCAGGTCATAGTCAACGTGTCCCAGTTAAAATTCATTCCTAAAAATTGGACTACGTTATGCCCGCCAATATGGTGACCCCCTCCATGTTCCATAAATTCACCCCCTTTTCATTAAAGTTGTTTCTTTCCTAAACCTGAAATTTTTGCCGACAAAATATACGGCATTGAAGAAAATAACAATCTGCAGTGAAAAAAGCCCCAGTACCGCCGCGCCAAAAGAAATTTGCGGCAAACGTACGGAAAGAATCAAAACCAGAACAACAAACGACAATCTCACCAGCCAGCCCGAACGCATGCTGGCAATCGCCTTTGCCGGCGGCAGCAGCGAAGATTGTCTCACCCGATATCCCATCAGCAAAAAATAAATGATGCTGGCGACATTACCCACCACTAGCCCCAGAATAAGGAATACATAACCCGTTATCCAAGCGCCAACGATTGTGAAAATGCCCCAGCCGACAATCTGCAGCAAAGTGCGTTTTACTTCCACTGCAAAATCCAGATTGTGTTGCAGCATATATATTATTCCTTTGTACTCAATTAGACTCAACATCTGCCGGTCAGCGCATCAACGAATCAGTCGTTTATAAGTTGCCCATAGTCCGGACAACATTCCGGCAATAATTCCGGCAGCCGCCCCCCAGGGAGAAGAATCCAGCCATGTATCCAGCGCCCGGCCAAGAAACAGTCCCACGGCCACCGTCGCCACCAGATTGAGTCCAATACCGCCAACCAACCCCAGTGCATTGACCATTTGGCGCTTATCGTCGTCCTTCACGGCCGTTCACCTCTTCAAACCCGGATCACGGCATTTTTTCGCAGTTCCTATGCGAATCCGGCACTATACCACTTTACTGTTTCGCTGTCATAACGAAAAATCCTGCCGCTAACATCGCCCTTGCAAAATTCTTGTTACTCGGTATATTCTGAAAATCGTACGGAAACAGGGGCCTTCCCCCGCCGTCAATCAACCTAACATCCAGCGAAAAATTCATCCGGCTCCTGTTTCACAAAACCGTACCGGTTTAGCAGCGCCGCTACAATTCGCCGCGAGGCCTGGCCGTCACCGTATGGGTTACAGGCATTAGCCATTTTATCGTATTCCGACTTATCTGTCAATAATTTGTGTGCAACATTGTAAACAACCTGCCTATCGGTCCCGGCCAACTGAACCGTGCCGGCAGACACCGCTTCCGGACGTTCCGTGGTATCCCGCAAAACCAGCACCGGTTTTCCCATAGCCGGTGCCTCTTCCTGTATGCCGCCCGAATCCGTCAAAACCAGTTCCGAACGCGCCATCAGATTGGCAAAAGGCTCATAATCCAACGGATCAATCAAATGCACCCGTTCCAAGCCACCCAGTTCCGCCTGCACAATTTCGCGAACCCGCGGATTTTTATGCACAGGAAACACAATTTCCGTATCGGTAAATTCCAGCACCAGTTCCCGCAGCGCCTGATAGACATGTCGCATCGGCTCGCCGAGATTTTCGCGGCGGTGCGTCGTAACCAGCAGCACCCGGCGGGCAGAAAAATCGATTCTGGCCAGCAGCGGGTCCTGAAAACGGTAATCGGAGCGAACGGTAGATTTCAAGGCATCTATCACCGTATTGCCGGTAACCCGAATTCGTTCCGCCGCCACCCCTTCCGCCAGCAAATTCTGTTTCGCCGTCAAGGTGGGGGCAAAATGCCAGTCCGTCAACACCCCGGTCAGTTTACGGTTCATTTCTTCCGGAAACGGAGAATATTTATTCCCGGTTCGCAGCCCGGCTTCCACATGGCCGACAACAATCTGGTTGTAAAAAGCCGTCAATGCTCCGGCAAAAGTGGTGGTGGTATCGCCATGCACCAGAATGATGTCCGGCTTCTCCTGCTGGCAGATTTCGTTCAACCCGCGCATGGAACGGCTGGTAATATCCAATAAGGTTTGTCCCTGACTCATAATATCCAAATCGTAATCCGGTATAATGTCAAACAAGGCCAGCACCTGGTCCAGCATTTCCCGATGCTGGGCCGTCACGGCCACAATGGGCTTGATCCACTGGGGGAATTTTTTGAGTTCCAGCACCACCGGCGCCATTTTTATGGCTTCCGGACGGGTGCCAAACACCGTCATCACTTTTAATCTTGACACGTTAAGACCGCTCCCTCTCTGGATTTGGAAAGAAATGGCGGGCATTACGCCCGCCATTTATATTTCACATTACCGGCAAATTATAATGATCATAGCAATCAGTTTAGTGGCTATTCACGGAATCACTGTTTTTCAATACCCCTACTTTTACCGCGCCAAACAGCGCAACCGCAAGAATCAGCAGTAAAATAGCAGCGGCATACACCTTGTTCACTTCCGTCAGGGCAATGGCGCTGATGCCCAGACAGCCGCTAATCACATACATTAGCAATACCGCCTGTTTTTGACTCAGCCCCAACGCCAGCAGGCGATGATGCAGGTGTCCCTTGTCCGGTTTAAATATCGGCCGCCCGCTCATGTAACGGCGAATAATGGCAAAAGCCGTATCCATTATGGGCAATCCCAACGCCACGATGGGAACTACCAAAGCGATGGTGGCCGCGCTTTTTACCGTACCCAGCACAGAAACCGCCGCCAAAATATAGCCTAAAAACATACTCCCGGTGTCACCCATAAAAATTTTGGCCGGGTTAAAATTGTGCTGAAGGAAACCCAGCGCACTGCCAGCCAGCGCCGCAGTCAATATGGCCACTGTCCAAAAATTCTGCGCCAACGCCACCATAAAAATAGTGACGGCGGCAATCGTGGAAACGCCGGCAGCCAGACCATCCAGTCCATCGATCAGATTTACCGTATTGGTTAACGCCACTACCCACAAGATTGTCAGCGGAATAGCGAACATATCCAAATAAATCATATCGCCAAAAGGATTCGTTAACCATTCAATGCGAATATCAAACAGGACCAGTACCACCGCCGACAAAATTTGTCCCAGCAGTTTCGTACGGGCCGGTAATTGTTTCAGATCATCAATCACTCCCACGGCCAGGATCATGGTCCCGCCCAGCAACAGCCCCAGTATTTCCCGGCTGATATGCATACTGGACAACACCGCCAATACAAAGCCGCAATAAATGGCCAGCCCGCCCAAGCGCGGAATGGGTGTTTTATGGACTTTGCGGGCATCCGGAGCATCCATGGCTCCCGCCCGAATGGCCAGCTGCTTCACTTGAGGAGTAATAAAATATGCCACTGTCAGGGCAATAATAAATGCAACCCAATATGTTTGCATATATGCACCTCTCTTCTATGCCAGACTCATTTTACCCCTACAGGCAACACTTGTCAAGGCAAACGCCTTAGCGGCAGTAACCTTTGCGCCGCAGCTTGCTCACATGAGCCGCTGCCAGCTCCGTCATATCCAGGCCATACCGTTCGACCAGAATATACATCATCGTAAAACAGCATTGAGCAATGTCCAGTAGTTCCAGCGCGCAGTCCCGATAGGTCGCCGCCCGGGGCAAACCCTCAGCCTCGCCGGATGCGCCGGAACCTTTGCCCCAAAACTGCGTCAGTTCGCCCAGTTCTTCCTGAATTTTGCAAACGGTGGTCAGTAAAGTAACCCCTTCCAGCTGGAGCCGGGGCAAATGAATCAATTTATAGCTCCCCTGTCCCGCACCGTAGCGGCAGTCGGCTTCCGTCCGGGTAACCACCCGATAAATATGATTACGGTCATAGCGGTAGCCCTTGCTATCTAATTTTTGCAAATGAGAGTCAATGAGATCCGCCACATGAATGCCGCAGGAATCTTCCATGACAAAAATCATGGTCACGCAAGTCTGGGCCACATCGAGCAGTTCTCCCGACACATCGCTCAACAGTACGGCAGCGTCAGTTCCGTCCGTCAGTTCCGCCGGTCCCAGCCCTTCGTAAGGCAGAAATTTCAGTACGGCGCGAGCCAGTTCACCGGCTTCTTCCATAGCCTTCCAAATCGTCGAATCCAGCGTGGGGCTTAATTGTGTTAGTTTTGGTAAAAAAATCGCATCCAACATGACAAAATTCTATCATACTCCGTTTTTTTTGTACAGATGCCGTTTCATTATCCATCGGATAAACCGGTCAATCGAACGCACTCCAGCCCGGCCTGTTGAATGAGTTCCACCGCCAAAGGGTCCGGATATCCTTCCCCGTACACAATACGGCGGATACCGGCGTTGATGATCATCTTGGCACAGGCCGAGCAAGGATGCGCCGTCACGTACAAGGTCCCGCCGGCAATGGAAACGCCATGGCAGGCTGCCTGTACGATGGCGTTTTGTTCCGCATGAGCACCGCGGCACAGTTCATGGCGTTCCCCGGAAGGAATCTGAAGAACTTCCCGCCGGCAGCCGACTTCCCGGCAGTGAGCCAGTCCCTGCGGCGCGCCATTGTAGCCGGAAGTCAGCAGGCGGTTGTCCTTCACAATCACGGCGCCGACAGAGCGGCGCAGACAAGTGGTCCGTTTGGCCACCACGCCGGCGATTTCCATAAAATATTCATCCCAGGATGGTCGTTGCGCAACAGTCATCTTATTTGGTTCCAAAGATCCGGTCACCGGCATCACCCAGACCCGGTACAATATATCCATGGTCGTTCAGGTATTCATCCACAGCCGCCGTATAAATTTCCACATCGGGATGTTCCGCATTGACCAGTTTGACCCCTTCCGGCGCTGCCACCAGACACATCAGTTTAATATTCCGGGCGCCTTTGGCTTTCAGCATCTCAATCGCCGCCGACGAAGATCCGCCCGTGGCCAGCATCGGATCGATGACGATGAAATCCCGTTCCGCCACATCGGTGGGGAATTTGCAATAATATTCCACCGGCTTTAATGTTTCCGGATCACGGTAAACCCCCACGTGTCCCACTTTGGCCGCCGGAATCAATTTCAGAATCCCGTTGACCATGCCTAATCCTGCGCGCAAAATCGGTACCACGCCCAGTTTTTTACCGGCCAGTATCCGGCAGCGGCACGTGGTCACCGGGGTTTCGATCTGGGTGTCTTCCAGCGGCAAGTCACGGGTCAGTTCATAAGCCATCAGCATGGCCACTTCTTCCAGCAGTTCCCGGAATTCTTTCGGACCGGTCTTTACATCCCGGATCAGCGACAGCTTGTGTTGGATCAACGGATGATCAATTACTTTTACTTGCATAACGGCTCACTCCTTCTGATATTTAGGCCGGGTTTCACACGGCATACAACGGATGCTTCTGGCACAGTTTGGCAACCATTCCCTGGGCGCGGGTACGGGCAAACGAGTCATCCCGCTGGGTCAGCGTCAGGGAAATAATTTCAGCAATCACGTTCATGTCTTCTTCGGTCATCCCCCGTGAGGTCACCGCCGGCACACCAATGCGGATGCCGCTGGTCACCATCGGTCCCGCCGGATCATTGGGGATGGCGTTTTTATTGACGGTCACACCCACCAAATCCAACAGTTCCTCCGCTTCCTTACCCGTCAGACCCTTGCTGCGCAGATCTACCAGCATTAAGTGATTGTCGGTACCTCCGGACACCAGTTGGAAACCAAGTTCCATCAGTTTGGCCGCCAAAGTCTGGGCGTTATTGATAATCTGCTCCTGATACCGGTTGAACTCGTCATTCATCGCTTCCTTCAGCGCCACCGCCTTAGCGGCCACCACATGCATCAACGGGCCACCCTGGATCCCGGGGAATACAGCCTTGTCAATCGCTTTGGCATGGGCCGCCCGGCAAAGAATCAGTCCACCCCGGGGCCCCCGCAGGGTTTTGTGCGTCGTAGTCGTCACAATATCGGCATGGGGAACCGGGCTGGGATGAAGACCTGCAGCCACCAGTCCGGCGATATGAGCCATATCCACCATGAACAGGGTACCGGCTTCCCGGGCAATCTCACCCATGCGGGCAAAATCTATTTTTCGGGGATACGCGCTGGCACCGGCCACTAACATTTTCGGCCGGTGTTTCAACGCCAATTCCCGTATTTCTTCATATTGAATGATATGAGTCTCCGGATGAACTCCATAAGGAACGATGTTAAAGTACTTGCCGGAAATATTCACCGGGCTGCCGTGCGTCAGATGGCCGCCATGGGCCAGATTCATTCCCAGAATGGTATCGCCGGGTTTTAAAAAAGCAAAATATACGGCCGTGTTGGCCTGAGCACCGGAATGAGGCTGCACATTGACATGTTCCGAACCAAACAATTGTTTAGCCCGGTCAATCGCCAATTGTTCCACCACATCCACGTGTTCACAACCGCCATAATAACGGTGTCCGGGATAGCCCTCGGCATATTTGTTGGTCAACACGGAGCCTTGGGCCTCCATCACTGCTTTACTGACAAAATTTTCCGAGGCGATCAGTTCCAGCTTATTTTGTTGCCGTCCGCGCTCGTTCTGAATCGCCTTTGCAATCTCTGGGTCAACTCCTGCTAAAATACTCATATCGTTCCTCCTTCAGTTTCCTCCTGATAAATCGCCCGGGCGCCGCCAATCAGCCGGGGCCGGGTCCGGGCGGCCGTCACGGCCGCCTGGCCCACGTGTTTTTGCGCCAGGCGCACCGGTACCGCCACCCGCCGCAAATGCATACCGATCAGTGTACCGCCGATATCCATTCCGGCGTGAGCCATGATTGCTTCCACCACCACCGGCGCGACAAAGTCCCGCATGGCCTGGGCGGCCAGCGCACCACCGGCTTTGGGCACGGGCACAACGGCGACTTCTTCCAGGGCGTACCGTTCCATGACCTCCCGTTCCACCACCAGCGCCCGGTTCAGATGCTCGCAACATTGTATGGCCAAATGCACCTGCCGTGCCCGGCAGACTTTTGCCAGCGCCGACAAGATGCTGGCGGCGGCCACTTCGGAGCCCCGCGAACCGATGCGGGCTCCCTGCACTTCGCTGGTGCTGCAACCCACCACCAGCAGCTGCCCCGGTCGAAGCGCCGCAACGTTTAACAGTTCTTCCGCCGCCTGTCCCGCTTCACGGGCAATGGTCGCAAACTGTTTTTCCATTTGCACGCACCTACTGTTCCTTATTTTCCAACGCCATGATTTTGTCCACCCGGCAGCTGTGACGCCCACCGGCAAATTCCGTCTTCAGCCAAATGCCCGTGATCAATTTGGCCAAACCAAAACCAATCACCCGTTCGCCCATGGTCAAAACATTAGCGTTATTATGTTCCCGCGACATTTGCGCCGAAAAGGCATCATGGCAGAGGGCCGCCCGGATGCCGTCGATTTTGTTGGCCGCGATGCAAACGCCGATTCCGGTGCCGCACAGGATGATGCCCCGGTCACACTCGCCGCCGGTGACTGCCAACGCCACTTTCTCGGTAATATCGGGATAATCGACAGAATCAGCGGTAAACGTTCCCATGTCGCAGAACTCGACATTTTCTTCTGTCAGGTACTGTTTTATTTCTTCCTTCAGGTGCAAACCGCCATGATCGCAGCCAATTGCTATGCGCATATATTCACCTCCCATTATCCTGTTTAAGGTTCGGCGTCAATCCTTTTTTTCCTGCCAATTGGGTTAACCGCGGCCAGAACTTATCCTGGCAATGCAGTAATTGTCCGGCGCACAAACGATACACCGCGGTGTCGCCGGCAAAAGGATCCGCCACATCGCCCGTCTCAACAGCAAACTCGGTCACGGTAAAGGTTTTTTCCGCCGCTGGCGGCCAATAACGGCCAATTTCCCGCTGATGTCCCGCGGTCATCGTTAGTATCAAATCAGCCTCGCCCACGGCCGTATCCGTCAATGGCCGCGCCCGGTGAGACTGCAAATCAATGCCGCGTTCCGCCATCGCGTGAAACGCGCCGGCGGAAGCCGGTCCCCTGCCTGCGGCCAGTCCGGCGGAACTGGCTTCTATCCGCCCTTCCCAACCCGACTGACAAATCTGCTGGTTAAGCAGCGCCGCTGCCATCGGGCTGCGGCAGGTATTGCCGGTGCAGACAAACAGCACACGGAATTTCCTGCGAACCAGGTCATGACCAGCCGCTTTGCGCAAACGGTTCATTACCGCCAGGCCCAGTCCGGCCTCATCCACACCTTCCGCATAAATGATATCGACCGGATGTTCGTCAAAATACCGCAAAGCGCTGTACAGTCCGGCGGCAATTTCCCGTAACCGCAGACGAGATCCGTATACAGCCGCCACGACGCCGTCCGGCAGTTCCGCGGCCATTTCCCGGCAAACTACCGCGCCAACCCGCCGTCCCGCCGTCAGTTCCCGGCGAATTTCCGTCCGCAGTAATGTTTGTCCGGCGAGCCCGGTTTCTTCCACCAGACGCATCGGGGCCGCCGGTGCGTAGTGAGTGTATTTCATGCCCGGCGAACGGGGGACGGCAACGGCAGCGCCAATTGCCGGATCAATGTTTACGGTCCCCACCGCTTCCGCCAGCATCTCCCGGGTGATTCCTCCCGGTCGCAGCAATATCGGTGTTTCAGCGCTGCAATCCACCACGGTGGATTCCAGTCCGATGCGGCAAGCGCCGGCATCCAGAATCACATCCACCCGGCCATCCAAATCCGCGGCCACTGCCTGAGCATCGGTAGGGCTGGGCCGTCCCGAAACATTGGCACTGGGCGCGGCCAGCGGTACGCCGGCCAGTTCAATTAACCGCCGGGCCACGATCGAGTCCGGCATCCGGACCGCGACGGTATCCAGGCCGCCGGTCACCGCATCCGGTACCAAATCGGTCCGCGGCAGCACCAGGGTCAACGGACCGGGCCAAAAACGTTCCATCAATGTTTTCGCCTTCGGCGGCACTGACTTCACCAACGCCTCCAGTTCCTCCGTTGCGGCAATATGCAGGATCAGCGGATTGTCCGCCGGCCGGCCTTTGGCCTGAAAAATCTTCGCCACCGCGTCTTCGTTCAGTCCGTCGGCGCCCAACCCGTATACCGTTTCCGTTGGAAAAGCCACCAGCCCGCCGCGGCGGATCACTTCCGCCGCGGCTTGCATCGAAGGTTCATCAGGCGATTTGCTATCCACAACATAATATTCGGTACGCATTTTTCATCCCTCCTTAACGGCCCGGAAAATAATCACCCGTTCGATACCGGCGTAATCTTTTATCACCGCTTCCGCCGCCAGCCGCTGCGGATCCGCCAGCGCCACAACAGCCGCCGCCTGATCAATTCCCACCTCCAGCGCCAGAAAGCCGCCGGGGTTCAAATAATTATCGCTTTCCGCTACTAGGCGCCGGTAAAAATCAAGGCCATCGGTTCCTCCGGCTAACGCCAGCCGGGGTTCCTGATGAACCTCCGGCGCCAGCTGCGCCAGATGTCCGTCAGGGATATACGGTGGATTCGACAAAATTGCATCAAATTTTTCTCCCGCCAAAGGGATAAACAAGTCCCCCAGGCGGCATTCCAGCCGTTCGCCAAGCTCATGGCGTTGACCATTGGCAGCCGCCACGTTCAGTGCTTCCGGTGAAATATCCACCGCAATGCCACGGGCGGCCGGCAAACGATGCAGCAGACTGACGATGATGGCACCACTGCCGGTTCCCAGATCCGCCAGGCGCGGCGCCGCGACCACCCCCAGACGTTCCTGCGCTGCTTCGACCAAAATTTCCGTATCCGGCCGGGGAATCAGCACCGACGCCGAGACGGAGAACTCCAGTCCCATAAACTCCCGGTGCCCCGTAATATACGCCACCGGTTGCCGGGCTGCCCGCCGCCGGACGTTTTCCCGGTACGCGGCCAATTCCCTGCCCTCCAGCGGCTGATCAAAATGAACGTACAAATAGAGCCGGTCTGTTTCCAACACATGGGAAAGCAGCACCTCGGCATCCAGACGGGAATTTTCCACGCCTTTGCTGTCGAAGTACTGCCGGGTCCAGTTCAAAATTGAACCAATTGTCCAGGTGCCGGGGGTTTCCGGCCCTTTATTTGTCTGCACCGTCATATTTCCCAACCGCCAAACCGTTTTTTATTTTCGTTTATTCCACGTCTTGCATTTGCTGACTCTGGGCCGCCGTCACCAATCCGGAAATCAGTTCGTCAATGTCACCGTTCAAAATAAAGTCCAGCTTATGCAGGGTCAGACCAATTCGGTGGTCGGTTACCCGCCCTTGCGGGAAATTATAAGTACGAATCCGTTCACTGCGGTCACCGGTTCCCACCTGGCTTTTACGATTTTCCGCCACTCCCGCCATTTGCGCCTGCTCTGCCAGTTCCAAAACTTTGGCCCGCAGTACCCGCATCGCTTTATCCTTGTTTTTCAACTGCGATTTTTCATCCTGACACTGGACCACTACGCCGGTGGGCAAATGGGTAATCCGCACCGCCGACTCGGTTTTGTTTACGTGCTGGCCGCCGGCGCCGCTGGCGCAATAGGTATCGATCCGTAAATCATTGCTGCTAATCTCCACTTCCACGTCTTCCGCTTCCGGCAATACCGCCACCGTTACCGTGGAAGTATGGATCCGGCCGCTGGATTCCGTGGTGGGTATCCGCTGGACCCGGTGAACGCCGCTTTCATATTTCAGCTTCGAATACGCACCGTCACCCTCGATAACAAATACCACTTCCTTAAACCCGCCCAGATCCGGAGCGTTGGCATCAAGGATTTCCGTTCGCCAGCCCTGTGATTCGGCATAACGGGTATACATACGAAACAGATCACCGGCAAACAGGGCCGCTTCATCACCGCCGGCACCGCCGCGAATCTCTACAATCACATTTTTATCATCATTGGGATCTTTGGGCAGCAGCAGAACCTTCAATTCCGCTTCCAACACCCGGACTTTCTCCCGGGCTTCCTCGTGTTCGGCCTCAACCATCTGACGGAAATCGTCATCCAGTTTATCTCGCATCAATTCCCGGGCTTCGTTCATTGCCTGGTTTGCCTGGCGATATTCACGAAACTTCACCACCAGCGGTGTCATTTTGGCATGTGTCCGGGTCAGCTTCTGCCACTCCCCCATATTCGCCATCACCGCTGGGTCGCTGATCATCGACTCCAGCTCCAGATATCGGTCTTCAATCGCCTGCAGCTTATCTAGCATCTTGCTCCCTCACTCTGCTCATTTCCCGCTTCATTACTTTTTATTGGCAAACCACATAATCAGTGTTTCCTAAGAAATCCGTTCCGTTCCGCTATCGGGAAAAATCGCCGCCGGTTCCGGAGGGCGCACCGCGTTTAACGCGGCAATGGCCACCTCAATCTGGTCGTCACTGGGTTCCCGGGTGGTCAGCTGCTGCAGCCACAGACCGGGAGCAATGGCGCAGGCCACCCATTTTTTATCGCTGCGACCGGCAAACCGGATGATCTCATAGGCCAGTCCCGCGACTACCGGCAACAGTACAATGCGGGACACAATCCGCAGCCACAGGTCGGGCCAGCCCAAAAACGCAAACATCACAATGCTGACGACCATTACAATCAGCAGAAAATTCGTTCCACAACGCGGATGCAACCGGCTGTAAGGACGAATATTCTCCACTTCCAGCGGCACACCGGCTTCATAGGCATGAATTGCTTTGTGTTCGGCGCCATGATACTGAAATACGCGCTGGATATCCTTCATTAACGAAATCCCCGTGACATAGGCAAAAAAAATCGCCAGCCTCAGCAATCCCTCGAACAAATTCAGTAACCGTGGATCCGTGACGGCACTGTGAATGTATTTGGCGGCGAACGTCGGAATCACCACAAACAATACCACGGCCAGTCCCAAAGCAAAGACCATAGTCATCGCAATTTCCCGGGCCGTCAGTTCCTCACCCTCTTCTCCCGCCGCCTGAGCGGAAAAAGACAGCGCTTTCAGTCCATATACCAAGGATTCGACCAACGCCACAACGCCGCGAATCATCGGTTTTTTTAAGATCGGATACCGGTCGGTCACCGATACCAGCGGTTCCGTGCGAATCACAATCGTTCCGGCCGGTTCCCGCACCGCGGTGGCAATTTCCCGGGCTCCGCGCATCATCACACCTTCAATGACAGCCTGCCCACCGATAAAAGGCTTGGGATTCGTGGTTTGTGTTATATTCATTTGCGGCTGCCTTTCTTTCCTGGCCGGATTAACCAAATATGGGAACTGCCAGCTAATCCGGCCGCGGAATATAAGTACAGCAGAGCATCGCTGCTCTGCTGCCCTAACTCTTTGTTATTGCTGACCGTAACGTTTGTTGAACTTCTCAACCCGTCCGCCGGCGGCAATCATCCGCTGCTGTCCGGTATAGAACGGATGGCACTTGGAGCAGACATCCACACGAAGTTCTTTTTTTATGGAACCGGTCATGAAAGTGTTGCCACAACCGCAACTTACTTTCGCCTCATGGAAATTCGGATGAATTTTCTCTTTCATCGTATCTTGCACCTCACTTTATTGACCACTTGATTTACGCGTTCTTAAGTATATCACACTGAAATTACTTGTGCAATATTTTCGTGATGTTTCTTTAGCGATTATTTATTGGTTTTTCTTTGCTTCATCCAGCGCCTGTTTATAAGCGGTCAGTTTCAGGAACCAGGTATCCTCATCGGTCCCCGGAATGATTCGCACCCACCGGACCGGTGAATATTGGACCTTATTATTTTCCAGTTCCCGGCCACTGTCGTCAAAATCGGCAACTTCCAGCAGCTGATAGTGACGGTCCCGGACACGAAACCAGTAGCGAAACATCCGATAGGATAAATTTTGATACGCTCCCACCGGCATTTTATTAAGCAAGCGCAGGTTTTCCTCTTCACTGACTCCTTCGTCAACAAATTGCAGACGGATCCAGACGTCCAGATGTTGCTCCGTGGTGTAAGGATCTTTCGCCAGGCCAAAGGTTACTTTATCAAAATAATAATACCCTTTATTATTATCATTCAGCCACTCATAACGGTCCCCGCCCGGCTTTCCCTGCGCCTGAACAGCAGTCAACGGCACGAACAATACCAACAGCAGTATCAGCAGTCCCATGACATGTCGCAGTTTGTTTATTGTATGCAACATTTCCACACCTCACTTTACTCTTCGCCAAATATTGAACCGGCCATCGCCGACGCATGCCAGCGTCGATCCCGGGCATCCTCTGTCACCAACACGGCGCGTTCAGATAATCGACCCAACGAAAATTTTTCTATCAGTTCGCGTGCGGTGATCGGCTGCCATTCAGGCAATAGCCCACCCTTCCAGGCCAGGTATCCGACAACCGTTTCTGCCGCAATGCCCTGCCGTCTAAGAGCAGCCAGCGTCAGATCTCCATCCCGTTTCGACAAACGCCGGCCATCCCCAGCACACAGCAAAGGCACATGGGCAAAGGTCGGCGCCGCTTGCCCCAACAACTGGTACAGCAGCAGTTGCCGGGGCGTGGACACCAACAAGTCACTGCCACGCACCACATGAGTAATCCCCATCGCGGCGTCATCCACGACCACCGCCAACTGGTACGCTGCCACACCGTCGGAACGGCAAATAATAAAGTCCCCCACCTCCCGGGACACATCCTGGGCCACCGGTCCATACACTCCATCCTGAAACCGCCAGATTCCCGGCGGCACTTTCAGCCGCCAGGCCGGCGACCGCTGCGTGTGCCGCCATTCATCGACCGCTTCCGGCAATAATTCCCGGCAAAAGCCCGGATATACCCATTCGCCATCGTTGCCGTGCGGTGCTGATGCCACAGAGCGCAGGCGGTCCCGGGAGCAATAGCAGGGGTAGGCCAAACCCCGTTGCGTCAGCACTGCCAGCACATCCTGATATAGCTGGCGACGCCGGTCCTGGCAATAGGGTCCATACGGGCCACCCACATCCGGTCCCTCATCCCAGTCCAGCCCCAGCCAGGTCATATCCCGCATCAGCTGTTTCGCATAGGAGGCTCGCGAACGATCCGGGTCCAGGTCTTCCACCCGCAACACCATCACTCCGCCCGCTTGCCGGACCAACAGCCAGGAAACCAGCGCCGACCAGGCATTCCCCAGATGCATTTCACCCGTGGGACTGGGAGCAAAACGTCCCCTGACTGTGGCACGACCATTTTCGGCGGGAAATTTCATTAGTTCCATAAAGCATTTTCTCCATCCAGTAAGCGAATCCTGCCACTATCCACAATGGCCTGCAAAGAAATCCCTTTTATTACCGCAAAACGTCCCGCAAAACCCGCAGTGCGTTGCCACTAAAAATTTTCTCTGTTTCCGTTGTAGAAAACCCTTGGCGCTGTAATGCCGTAACCAGTTTGTCCATTTCGCCCATATCATTGATTTCCAGTTTGGGTTCAATACCGTCAAAATCGGTGCCAATGGCCAACACATCCATTCCCCCGACATTGCGGATATGCCACAGATGCCGGACCATATCCTCCACCCGGCTCAGACTGGCAGAGCCCAGAAAACCCGCACAGAAATTCAGTCCGGTCACGCCGCCCTTTTCCGCCAATAAGCGAAGCATGTCATCGTTCAGATTACGGGTATGATCCCAAACCGTCCGGGCATTGGAATGCGAAGCCACAAAGGGCCGGGAACTGCCATGGGCCACGTCATAAAATCCCTGATCCGATAAATGCGATACATCGATGATCATCCCCAAGCGGTTCATTTCCGCCACGGCGTCATGCCCAAAAGACGTCAGTCCCTGCCGCTGGCATTCGGTCCGGCAGTTGGGGAAACCGATTTCATTGGGATAATTCCAGGTCAGCGTGAGCAAGCGGACACCCCGCTCATACACCTGGTGCAGTTTTTCCATACTCCCCTGCAGTACGCCGCCCTCTTCAATCGCCAGCAGCGCCGACATCTTTCCTTGCCGCTGGTTATGGATAATTTCCTCATAACTACCGGCAAAAGAGATCTCGTCCTGATTTTTATCCAGCTCCCGGTAGAAGCAATCCGCCATCTGCTGATAGCGTTCCCAGGGATTGGCTGTTTTCTCAAGATTTACAAACAAGGCGAACACCTGCGCCAGCGAATCGGCCCGACGCATTTTCTCCAGATCCACGTGAAAATGGTTGCGGCGTAGCTCCGCCCCACTATCTTGGTCCATCAACTGCAGAATCGTATCACAATGCAAATCAACTAAATTCATTCCGTCCACGTCCTTCTGGCGCTTCCCGCGCCATGTTTTCAAAAAACGCGCGGCGCATTTTTCGCAACGCATTTACAAGTTTCGATATGTTCACAACAGGCGGACTGCTTTTTTCGCAGTCCGCCCACAACCGGGTCAAACGCCGTATTTCGCCGCGATCACTTCCAAAAACACCTTCATGTATTCCGGCAGATCCGGCGGTCGGCGGCTGGAAACCAGGTTTTTATCCACAACCACCGGCTCGTCCCGCCAAATCGCCCCGGCATTTTCCATATCATCCCGGATGCCCGGCGTACTGGTCACCTGACGTCCCGTCAAAATCCGGGCCGATGCCAGCACCCAACCGGCATGGCAGATTTGCCCAATGGGTTTATCGTCCCGGTTGAACTCCTGCACCAACCGGATGACCTCCGGATAACGCCGGAGTTTGTCCGGAGCCCAACCGCCCGGAACCAGCAAAATTTCGTAATCTGTCGCGCGGACGTTAAGAAAACTGCAATCCGATATCGCCGGCACGCCATACTTGCCCGTATAGGCCGCACCGGCTTTCTCGGCGGCCAGTTTGACCTGCACCCCCGCTTCCCGCAAACGCAAAACCGGATACCAAAGTTCCAAGTCCTCAAAATCATCCGCCAACAGTTGCAACGCCCGCAGTTTTTTCATCGCCATGATTCCAGCCTCCGTTTCCTCATTTTTATGGATAAATTTCCGGGCGGCGATGCCGCAAAACCGGTAGTTCTTCCCGTACTTTACCGATTCTGCCCAGGTCCAGTACTGCCGTCAACAGGCCTTCCTGCTCATCAGTGCCGGCGATTACCTCGCCCCAGGGATTCACCACCAGGGAATGTCCATACGTTTTATATTCAGCTTGGGGGTTCAGCGCCGGCGCCGCCGCCGCCACAAACACCTGATTATCCACCGCTCGCATCCGCATCAAAAGTTCCCAGTGCGCCGGGCCGGTCACCGGCCCGAATGCCGCCGGATATACCAGCAATTGTGCTCCCAGCTGCGCCATCTTCCGTGCCAGTTCAGGAAAACGGACGTCATAACAAATGGCCACTCCCAGGGTAATATCCGGAGTAGTGACCACCGTCACCTCCCGTCCGGCCGTCAAGGTGGCCGACTCCTGAAAGACCGTACCGTTCGTAATATTCACATCAAACAAATGAATCTTCCGGTGGCGTCCGGCCAAACGCCCGGCGGCGTCAAAAATGAAGCAGGTATTGTAAACGTTGCCGCTATCATCCCGTTCCGGCACCGAGCCTCCCACTAAAGTAATCTGGTGTTCCGCCGCCGCCCGGGACAGTGTCTGTAGCGTCGGCCCTTCCGGCCAGCGTTCGGCATATTGGGGGAACAGGGCCGCAGTATATGGACAATTAAACATTTCCGGCAAAACCACAATCCGGCAACCGCGCTCTGCCGCCTGCCCGATCAGCCGCAACGCTTTTTTCACATTGGCGGCTTTGTCGGTTTCCACCGCCAGCTGGCAAATTCCTATCATTACTTCCTGCGTCACTGTGCTGCCCTTCCTTTCAGCAATTAAGCATTGGTCATACGGGTAATTTTCAGATGCGGCATGGCGTCCAGGTTCAATACCTCGCCCTGTTCGGTTTTTAGCAAAAATTTATTTTTTGCCACTTCATTATAAAATACAACCTGCACTTTCCGTCCGTCACTGAGCAACACCCAGGATCCGATCAGGGCGTCATACAAATGATTGATAAAAGGGTTACAAACAGCCGTGTCAAATAAACCGGCGTACATGTCTTTTTTCAGCATGTCGGCAGCCATAAAGGGTGAATGGGTTTCACCATATGTTTTTATCGAGGTCATCGCACTGTATGAGTCGGCCAAACCAATAATCTTCGCAAACAGATGAATTTTTTCTCCCACGGCATGCAGCGGATAACCACTGCCGTCCATTCGTTCATGATGCTGCAGCACACCATACAAAACACTGGGCGACAGCACGGAAAGATTTTTAAGAAACTTGTAACCGCCGGAAGGGTGGCTTCGAATCACCTGATATTCCTCATCCGTCAAGCTGCCGGTTTTGTTGAGAATTTTCAGTGGAATACTAATTTTACCGATATCATGCAACAACCCGGTCAAGACCAGCTCACGTTCCTGTTCCAGGGTCAGATCCCCCACTGCCCTCGCAATAAAACCGGCCAGCAGCGCCACATCGACAGAATGATGGATCAGATAATCGTCTTCCCGCAGTGTCAGATGCAGGTGCTGGATCAAATCCGGGCCTTGACCGGACAGTGCGAACACATCCTGAGTCAGCAACAACAATTCCGGTAAATCTAATTCATTCTTCAACCGGATATCTGTAAAACAGGTTTTCAGCCGTTTCAACATCCCATTGTATTCTGTGGAAAATTCCTGTTGCTCCGTCGTTTGGACCAAATCCGTCTGAGCAAACAGTTGATTCATCTGCGCGAAATCCAGCACCGGCGGCTGCAGCAGGGAAGAAACGTAATCCGGTTCCTCCAGTGCAATAATCTCCACCTGATAAATATCCAGCGTAAAGAGGCGCCGAATCAGATACTCATCCAACACCGTCCCCGGCGAAACCAATAATCGGCCACTGTCGGACAAAACATCTTTTCCCACCACCATCCCCGGTTTCAATTCCGGCAAACGGTACTTCTTTATAATCGACTGCGTCATTGTGCCGCTCCTTTCCCTGATTGCGAATCATTGCAACAAATAGTTACTG
>DATMYQ010000024.1:0-8033 GCA_035560935.1 Patescibacteria group bacterium
AAATATCAAAATGGAACATTTGTCCTAGCAAGGTTAGGACGTCCGACCTCTAGTAGAAGAATGTCGATTGATGTAGAATGAAATCAGACAAAGAGATATTGGGCAAACTCACTGAAAGGTGAGGACGCAAAGCTATGGGTCTAAGGGCGAGAGCCTAGGATTGCCAGGTTGCCTTCGAAGTTTATTTCGAAGTAATGCCCAAACTGATTGTCTGCCGTATCGGTTTGGGCTTATTCGCGTTGGAATGAATGAGTAAGAAAGCGAGGGGCGCGAAGTTCGGACAAAAGAAGATTACGGGCCATGAAATTGAACTAGGAATGACAAAATAGCATTGCGGTAGTAAAAGCGGTCAAACAACAGAATATTGGGCAAACTCACTGAAAGGTGAGGACGCAAAGCTATGGGTCTAAGGGCGAAAGCCTAGGATTGCCAAGTTGCCTTCAAAGAGTATTTGGAGTAATGCCCAAATTGATTGTTTGCCATGTCGGTTTGGGTATATTTACGCCCAAATGCCGAAGTAAGAAAGTGAGGGGCGCGAAGTTCGGACAAGAAAAGATTACAGACCATGAAGTTGAATTGGGAATGACAAAATAGCACTATGGTAGTAAAAGTGGTCAAACAACAGAAGATTGGGCAAACTCAACGAAAGTTGGGGACGCAAAGCCTTGGGTCTAAGGGCGAAAGCCTATGATTGCCAGGTTGCCTTCGAAGCTTGCTCGAAGTAATGCCCAAATTGGTTATTTCTGTGATCGATTTGGGCTTCATTACGTTAATGTAAAGAAGCGAGAAGCAAGGGGCAAAATGATCTGACGACTCAGTATTGAAAAGCAATACAACTAATGAATCAAAGAGACATGACAACAGAATATTTGGGCAAACTCAACGAAAGTTGAGGACGCAAAGCCTTGGGTCTAAGGGTGAAAACCTATGATTGCCAGGTTGCCTTCGAAGCTTGCTCGGAGTCTGCCCAAATTAGTTGTTTATGTGACTGAATTGGGCTTTTTTACATTAAATTACACGAGCAAGAAAGAGGAGGACTATAAAATGGCTATAATCAATGGCGATGCGAATAATAATACATTGTTGGGAACTACGGCGAACGATAGCATTAATGGTGGAGCAGGGAATGATTGGATCAACACCGGTGGTGGCCGGGATACCGTATATGGTGGAACTGGTAATGATACGATTATGGCATTCAGTGGTTCAGGAAACTTACTGTATGGTGGCGACGGCGATGATTTTATCCGGGGGATGGGTTCCTTGGACGGTGGCAGCGGAAACGATCTGCTCATGACTTACAATGGCGATGCGACGCTTCAGGGCGGGGTTGGAAATGATACGTATGTATCGGGTATGTCCTACTACAATACGGTAATTTTGAACGATAAAGGAGCAGGTAGCAGCGATAAGGACACGTTGTCGCTTAGTGATTATGGCATCAATTTGGCGGATGTAAGGCTTAGCCGGTCGGGTGACAATCTGGTCATTACGCATATAGCGCGCAATAAATCAGTGATAGTTACGAATTGGTTTTTAGGCGCACAGTATCAAGTTGACAATGTTGTTTTTGGCGGAGGTGTTACCTACAGCGCCGCTGATATCACTAGTCGGGTCGGTCAGCTTTATACGGGAACTGCGGCTGCGGACTCTTTAACGGGTGCGTTGAGTAATGACACGATGAACGGCGGCGCTGGCAATGATTGGTTGTCTGCTGGCGCGGGTGCGGACATTCTGAATGGTGATGCCGGGAACGACAGCTTGGACGGCGGTGCTGGCGATGATTATCTGGATGGCGGTGCTGGTGTGGACAGTATTTGGGGTGGCGCCGGCAATGATACCACCGTATATGATTCATCGGATTTAGTGGTAAGCGGTGGTGCCGGTACCGATGTTTTGACGGCGGCCTCGTTGACCAGCGGTTTGATCAACTGGGATTTGAGTAAGTACTCGGATATCGAATCATTTGTGGGAACTGCCTATAACGACACCATTACCGGTTCTTCGCTAAATGAAATCATTAGCGGCGGCACCGGAACCGATTTACTGAGCGGCGGCGCCGGTGACGATTTCCTGTTGGGCGGCACAAACAATGATACGCTGGTGGGTGGATTGGGCAACGATAATCTGACCGGGGGAACCGGCAGCGACGTTTATAAATTCACTGATTTGTGGGGTAAGGATGTTATCAGTTTTGATACCGATAACGCGAACGACACGATTCTATTCGGCAATGGGATTTCAAAACAAAGTCTGTCTGCTGCTTACAGTGGGAACAACCTAGTTTTGAGTGCCGGCGGCTATGGCTCTGTTACGATTGAAAATTGGAATACGGCAAAACTGAATAATATTCAATTTGCCGATGGTACGACGGCCACCGTGGATTCCTATGTTAATACCCTGAAAACCGCTTCGGCGATTATCAATACAGACCATGCGTTGATTGTCGGCATCGGTAAATACAGTGGCGTTAAAAAAGATCTTGCTGGGGTTGCTTATGATGTGACGGATGTAAAAACCTTCGTGAATACTGATAGTGTATGGAAATCGGGTAATACGGCAACTAGTGTAATTCAGGATGCTCAGGCGACGAAAGCGAACGTGATGACTTCGCTCTCGAATCTGGCGAGCCAAGTATCGGCTGGCGATGATGTGCTGTTATACTATTCCGGTCATTCCAATACCGGTCTGGTAGCGGTAGATGGCAATAAGATAACCCCGACGGAGCTGTATCAGGCAGTGTCGGCTATTGGCGCCAAAGTTGGTGTGACCGGACATGTGAGTACTTTCATTGATGGTTGTTACTCGGGAAGCTTTGTCAATTATTTCAAAGCGCAGAATGCGGGAAGTCAGTATACTATCATGAGTTCATCTTCTGCCTCGGAAACCAGTTATGACATTGGAACTAATGGCGTGTTTACATCCGCTTTAATGGATGAAGCACTTAATGGTAAATTAGCGGATTTGAATAAAGACAGCTACATTACCACTCAGGAACTTTACACGTATATGACGAAGACCACGACAATGAGCGGATTAAGCAGCTATATGCATCCGCAAATCTATGATGGGTCCGGCGGCAGTTACATTATCGGGTAATATCGTTCGCGAGGTCTGGGGCTTTGTTGAAGCGCGAGTTTCAATAAAGCCCTTTGTCTTATTGCCTTGACTGCGGTGATTGATTTTGTTTGAGAAGGTTTGGCTCCGGGAGGGCGCTGATTTGAAAAAAACTGAATAATCAAGCAGGAATTTTATGTAAAAACAGCGAAAAGCGTAAATATAGTTAACTGGAAACGCCATTGATTACCTTGCCTGAGGAAAAAAGCATCAATAGATAAATGCCATAATACATAGGAAGTAAATGGCGTTCCAAGAACGGTTTCTGAGGAAAGGGTGTTAGGATGAGTTTGCTTCAGGCATTAGAAAAAGTGGATCAGGTTTGGAATTTGGACCGTCTTTTACAACAGGAACTGGAAGAAGAAGAAATCATCAAAAGCTTCACCGAAAGTCATTTGGCATACCGTTGGGTGCATTCGAAAGCCGGCAGCATTCATATGGCGCTGAATCCATCCGGGAAATTCAGTAAAGCCGGTTTTTACGGGCAGGCAGATTTGGTTGCCCGCCACATTCGGGAAACCGGTGCCCGGTCCGTGTTGGAGATGGGGTGTGGGAAAGGATTTAATACTTTATACCTGGCCGGGAAATACCCGGAGGTATCGTTTCACGGCATTGATTTGACTCCCCGCCACATTATGCTGGCGAAAAAATCAGCGACGCAAGCCAGGCTAAATGATGTGGAGTTTCAGACAGGAAATTTCAGCACGCTGCCCTACCGGTCAGAATCATTTGATCTGGTGTTTGCAGTGGAAACCCTCTGTTATTCGAAATATAAACCCAAAAGCCTGATGGAAGCGCAGCGGGTGATGGGAAAGGGAAAACGGTTCGTTATTGTGGACGGTTTTCGCACCGATGAATTTGCCCGGTTGGATGAAGATGTACAAACGGCGGCGGCGCTGGCGGAGAAATCAATGGCGGTGCAGGAGTTTGCTGTGTTGTCGGAGTTTCTGACGATGGCAGAGATGAGTGGGTTTAAGGTTTTGGCGGCAGAAGACCGGACGGCGGATATTATGCCGACGGTTTACCGGCTGGCCCGCAAAGCCCGTACATATTACTGGAGTCCGGCGCTGTCCCGGTGGATCAATACGTTGTTGCCGGAAGCGATGTTGAAAAATTCGGTGGCAGCATTACTGATGCCGCATACCATACAATGCGGCGCCCATTCGTATCAGGCAATTGTGCTGGAGTCATAGCAGTATTGGGAAAGGAAATGTAGCATGTTACCAATGTCTCATGTGGTTCTTACGTCGGTGGCGGTGATGGCCGCTGAAAAAATGCAGCTTTTACAGAATGTCGACTATCGATGGGTGTTGGTTGGTTCGGTGCTGCCGGATATTATTGATAAACCGATTTGGAGTCTGCTTTATGATGAGTCCTGGAAGGCGGCCCGGTTTGTTGGCCATACGCCTTTTTTTTCCTTGTTTATCCTGGCATTGGGATATATATACTGGCGGCAGACGAACAACAATTGTTTGATTGTCGTTTCGCTGGGCTGTTTTTGCCATCTGGCTCTGGATGCGATTTGGCGAATTCCGACGTTACTGTACTGGCCGCTGCACGGTTGGCGATTTTCACGGATCACGGCTGATGTTCAGTTATTATCTTCTGTCAATCTGCAATTACTGGAGTGGGTGAGCGGGGGAATCCTACTGGCCGTGGTGGTTAAGTTTTTTGGCTATGATTTATTTAACGTGGAAAAGATCAAACGCTATTTGCCGTAAAAGGGTAAAGTATTGTTCAATAAAATAATAACCGCCCCCTAAGTGAATGCAGTAGGTTATACTGTATAACTTTGGGGGGCGGTTTATATTAACCAGCTCTTTTTTTGCTGACTTATTCATAACGCAGTGCGTCGATGGGGTCCAAAAGCGCCGCTTTGCGGGCGGGATAGAGTCCGAAGAAGGTGCCGATGAGGACGGAAACGCCGAAGGAGAGCACAATGGCGGCAACGGAAACGACGGTGGTGAGTTTAAAGAAAAAGGATACGGCGTAGGCGCTGGCCACACCCAATAAGATGCCGACGACGCCGCCGGACACACCGATAACAATCGCTTCCACCAGAAATTGCAGCAAAATGTTGTGATAGGTGGCGCCCAAGGCTTTGCGGATGCCGATTTCCCGGGTCCGTTCGGTGACGGAAACCAGCATGATGTTCATGATGCCGATCCCGCCCACCAACAGGGAAATGGCGGCGACGGCGCCTAAAAACAGCGTCAGGCTGCCGGTGGTTTCTTTCATGGTTTCCATCAGGGCGGTCAGGTTACGGACGGAAAAGTCGTTTTCCACGCTGGCGGCCAGATGATGGCGGCTGCGAAGCAAAGTGGTGATGTCTTCCTGGACTTTGTCCATGGCGTCATCACTGTCCACCTGGACGCTGATGTTGTTCAGGTAGGTAATCCCCATCAATCTCTCCTGGGCGGTCGTTAGCGGAATCAGCACGGTGTCGTCCTGATCCTGTCCCATACTGGACTGACCTTTAGTGGCCAGGACGCCGATCACCCGGAACGGCGCTTTGTCAATCCGGATGGTTTTTCCCACCGGGCTGGCGTTGCCAAACAGATTGGTGGCAACGGTTTTTCCCAGTACCGCCACCCGGGCGCGGGAATTTTCATCGCTGGAGGAGAAAAAGCTGCCGTTAGCCATGGTGAAGTTGCGCACGGTCAAAAAATCCGGCGTGGTACCCTGAACGTTGCTTTTCCAGTTTTGATTGCCGTACACCAGCCGGCTGGACTGGCTGACCGACGGCAGCACATATTTGACATGGGCGACATTTTTGGCGATGGTTTTGGCGTCCAGGTTGGTCAAAGTAATGTTGGAGCCGGCGGCCAGGCGAACACCGCCGGAGGGCGAGTTGGCTCCCGGCATAATCACCAGCAGGTTGCTGCCCAAAGAGGAAATGGAATTCTGGATTTTTTGCTGGACGCCCAGACCGATGGAGACCATGGCGATGACGGCGCCCACGCCGATAATAATACCCAGCATGGTCAGCAGGGAACGCAGCTTGTTGGCTTTTAAGCCTTCCAGCGCGATGATGACGCATTCACGGAACATCAGGCGCTCACCTCTTTCCGGGGAGCGTCCTGGGCAATTTTGCCGTCACGGACCTGGATGATCCGTTCGGCATAGGCGGCGATGTCGGGTTCGTGAGTGACCATGATCAAGGTTCGTCCCTGCTGGTGCAGGCGACAAAAAATATCTAAGATTTCATTGCTGGATTTGCTGTCCAGATTGCCGGTGGGTTCGTCAGCGATTAAGAGCGGCGGGTCATTGATCAGGGCCCGGGCGATGGCCACCCGCTGGCGCTGACCGCCGGACAGTTCGTTGGGACGGTGCTGGCAGCGATCGGCCAGTCCCACCTGTGCCAGATGGTGCCGGGCTTTTTCCAGGCGTTCCCGGCTGGAGACACCGGCGTAGACCAGCGGCAACGCTACGTTATCCAGCGCGGACAAGCGGGGCAGCAGGAAAAAGTTCTGAAACACGAAGCCGATTTCCCGGTTGCGGGTCGCGGCCAGCTGATCATCGTTCTGGGCGGATATTTCCTGGTTGGACAGGCGGTAAGAGCCGGTACTGGGCCGGTCCAGGCAGCCGACAATGTTCATCAGCGTGGATTTTCCCGAGCCGGAAGGACCGGTAATGGCGACAAATTCGCCTTTGGCGATGGAGAGGGTGATGCCGTCCAGGGCATGGACCGGTTCGTCACCCATGATATAGGTTTTGGTGATGTCCTGTAAGGCAATGACGTTCATACGAATTCCTCTTCTCCTGCGTCTACATCGGCGGTGGCGGTCCCTGGTTTTTATTGCTGGTGGTCTGGGTCGTCGATGTCACTGCGGCCGGCAGCACCACCTGGTCACCTTCCGAAAGACCGCTGGTGATTTCGATATTTTCGTCGTCGGTCAGGCCGGTGGTGACCGGGATATTTTGGCTTTGGCCGCCTACCATGACCTGTACATATTTCTTGCCTTTTTCTTCTTTTACGGCGGCAGAGGGCACCAATAAGACGTTTTTACCCTCGCCCACGTTTAAGGTAACCCGGGCGGTCATGGTGGGATAAAGCAGACCTCCGGACTCATCGACGTCGACATACACGTAATAGTAGACAACATTGGACGAGGTGGTGGCGTCTTTGGATATTTTGCGGACTTTGCCGCTGAAGGTTTTGTCGGCATAGGCATCGACAGTGAAGGTGGCGGTCTGCCCGGTTTTCACTTTGCCGATATCGGTTTCGTCCACCATAACTTTTACCTGCATTTTGGACATATCGGCAATGGTCATCAGCGTTTGGGCGGCAGACAGGCCCTGGACCACGGTTTCGCCGGCCGGCGTCGGATCACCGATGACAATGCCGTCGATCGGTGCCCGGATCACGTAGTAATCCATTTGAGCGACAAAATTGTCATAGTTGGCTTTGGAGGCCAGGTAGTTGGTCCGGTCGGTGTCCAGTTGCTGCAGTGCCTGAGCATTGGCAGCGGATAAACGTTTACTGCGTTCGTAAATAATAGCGTAGTTTTGCATCTGCGCTTCATATTGGGCAACCTGGGCCCGGGCGGTGGAATCGTCCAGCACCATCAGTACCTGACCGGCCTTAACCGGATCATTTTCCTTTACCCGGACTTCCATCAACAGGCCGGTAACCCGGGAATTAACCTTGACGGAATTCACGGCGGAAATGCTGCCGGTGGCCGAAACGCTGGACCGGATATCGCCGCGGCTGACGGCAACGGTGGTTTCCTTGGCTGCCGGTGTGGCATTTTTCTTCATATAGATAACACCGCCGGCCGCCACTAGGGTGACAATCAGTAGAAAATACAACCATTTTTTGCGGCGTTGGAGAAGATTTATAACTGTTTGCATCGAATCGGCCTCATTTCGCGATAGTCTATGCGCTTCTTAATTTACAGTATGAGGGGTAAATA
>DATMYQ010000025.1:0-21896 GCA_035560935.1 Patescibacteria group bacterium
GCTTTAATTTTTAGTTCTTCACCTTTTAGCAGACGTTGAATATTGGGACGATGCCGCACAATCACAAAAACCGCCGCCAACAGGCCAAATATAAAAATTTCCTGTTGGGCCCCGGTATACCACATTAAGAGAGGTACCAACGCCGCAGCTACGATGGAGCCCAGCGAAACATATCGCGTTACGAGGACAATCGCCAGCCAGACCAGAAATACCGTTAATGTGACTAAGGGAGCTAAAATAGCGATAACGCCCAATCCAGTGGCAACGCCACGTCCACCTTTAAATCCAAGAAAAACTGACCAGTTATGACCAGCAATGGCGGCAATTCCGCCCGCTAATTGAGAAAGCGGTGAGCCGGAAAATTGCAGAGCCAGCAAGACTCCCGCCACTCCTTTAAGCATATCCGTGAGAAAAACCCAGAAAGCGGGCCACGGACCCAAGACGCGGTAAGCATTGGTCGCGCCGATATTTTTACTGCCAAATTCCCGGATATCAACGCCGGCCATTGCTTTGCCAATGAGCAGGCCGTTGGGAATGGACCCGATCAAATAGCTAACAACAAAAACAAGCAAAATGTCCATGGCTCACACCCCCGTAGCATTAGTCAGCATCTTTTTCTTTTCGGCCACGAACTACCAGTTTCAGCGGGGTGCCTTCAAAACCAAAGGCTTCACGAAGTTTATTTTCCAGATAGCGTAAATAAGAAAAATGCATAATCTCCGGTTCATTTACAAAAAAAACAAAAGTAGGCGGCTTCACTTCCGGTTGCGTAGTAAAGTAAATTTTAAGCCGGCGGCCTTTTTCTGACGGTGCCGGATTGATGGAAACAGCATCTTCCACCACCTGATTGAGCACGCTGGTGGAAATCCGCATGGAATGTTGTTCCGCCACATATTTGATGAGTTCGGTCACCCGATGAACCCGTTGTTGGGTTAAGGCCGAGGTATAAAGTACCGGGGCATATTGCATAAAACCTAGTTCGCTGCGAAGATTTTCGGTATAACGCAAAGAGGTCTTACTGTCTTTTTCCACTAAGTCCCACTTGTTGACAACCAACACAATTGCACGACCGGCGTCATGGGCATAGCCGGCAATTTTTTTATCTTGTTCGGTTACACCATCCACGGCATCAATAACCATTAATACCACATCAGCTCGTTCCACCGCCCGTAAGGCCCGAATTACGCTGTAGCGTTCCACGGGGAAGTCGATTTTTCCCTTACGCCGCATACCGGCAGTATCAATCAGTACAAAGGGAGTATTCTCTCTGGTAAAATGAGTGTCAATGGCATCTCGGGTCGTTCCGGGAACATTGCTGACAATCACCCGGTTTTCACCAATGATCGAGTTAACCAGTGAAGATTTACCTACGTTTGGACGGCCAATGACGGCCACTTTGATTTCGTCAGTGGGCTCAGACACATAACTTTCATTAGGCAACAGCCGAATCAGTTCATCCAAAAGATCGCCAAGATTCAGGGCGTTAACTGCGGATAAGGGAATGGGGTCACCCAGTCCCAAGTTATAAAATTCATATATACCGTGTGTTTCTCTCATATTGTCAATTTTATTGACAACCAACATTACCGGTTTGTGCGCAACCCGTAACAGGCTGCCAACCTCCTCATCGGCCGAAGTGAGTCCGGTTTTCCCATCTACCATAAAGAGCACAACATCCGCTTCTTCAATAGCCAGCTGTGCCTGATGCCGCATCTGGGTCATGATCTCATCCGTGGTATCAATCTCGATACCGCCCGTATCGATCATGGTGAACTCATGGCCTAGCCATTCTGCATCCATATAGATTCGGTCCCGGGTAACGCCGGGAATATCTTCCACTATAGACACCCGTTTGTGTCCAATATAATTAAACAGTGTCGATTTGCCTACGTTAGGTCTCCCCACGATGGCAACGATTGGTTTACTCATGTTATACCACCTTACTTATTCTGCATCTGTTTTCTGCAATGCGCAATATATTATAAAACTGTAAACGGTGTCGATTGATTCAGCAGCCGGTACAGTTCGCCGGCGCTATAGGCAATATGAACAGGAACGCCAATAGCAGCTGTCACTTCTTTGATATCCATATTATCCAAGAAAACTGTTTCGCCGCTACGTAAAGCCACGCCGGGCAAAATCACCGCATCCCGCTTTGGGGATGGTTCCCGCAGTAGAGTGTTAATGATATCCTGTCCTGTCAAAAGTCCGGTAACGGTTACATCTGGCCCGAAAAACTGATTTTCCACGGCCACGATTCGCACCTGTAAATTCGGGATAGCAATTTTGGCAAATAACGATTTAAGAATTTTAGCCGCCGAAATGCCACAGACTACGTCAACGTGACGCAGCAAGCCGCTGGTAACCACCGGAGTTTCCGCCGCAACCGCATCCCATTCATCCAGGAAACAGCGAACCAATCCCACACCATTTTCCAGTTGGGGAAATTCATCATATTGAGCCGCCTCCGGAATCGGTCGACCGGCGTTCAAGTAAAATTCATCCGATAAATATACGAAATGGTTTCCCGTATCTTTAAAACAATCCGCTTGTCGTTTTTCCACCATCCGGACGATTTCCCGTGCTCCAGCCGGAGTGAATTTTTGCAGTGGATAACATTGTTCACGGAATTTAGTCAAACCTACCGGTACAATCGCCAGCGATACCACTTGCGGATGCAGGGCAAAAAGGTCATCCATAGTTTTCTTCAAATGTTCGCCATCATTAATTCCCGGGCAGAGAACGACTTGGGTGTGGATTTCAATTCCCTGTTCGATTAACGCATTCAACTGTTCCATAATGGACGCTGCCTGCGGAATTCCCAACATTTTGGTTCGTAGTCCGCCATCCGTAGTATGCACCGACACGTATAATGGCGATAAATGCAGTTGCTGAATTCGCCGCATATCTTCCGGCGTCATATTGGTTAACGTAATAAAGTTTCCATACAAAAACGATAACCGATAATCATCATCTTTGACATACAAAGTCTCCCTCAAACCAGTAGGCATTTGGTCAACAAAACAGAAAACACAGTGATTGGCACAGGAACGTACCCGGTCAAAAACAGCGCTGGTAAATTCGATACCTAAGTTTTCATCATAATCTTTTTCAAATTCGTAGAGTTCCTGTTCTCCACTTTCCTTCTCGATCACTAATTCAATGTTTTCATCGGCGACCGCAAAGCTAAGATCAATCAAATCCTTGATGGGCTGCCCGTTGATGCTCAGGAGTATGTCCCCTGGTTTCACGCCAAGTTCATCGGCAATGCTGCCGGGAACCACCTGGGCAATGACGCCTCGATACACCACTGCAGTTCCTCCTTTTTACGAAAACATTGTGTAATCGACCAAGCCAGCTAAGCCTCCCATTGGAAGTTCACCGGCTGGTTTAATCATATCCTATGTTATAGCGTTTTTGCAACCTTCTTATGGAAATCATCCCGCTATAGATCAATAAATAAAAGACACAGCCGAAACCATGCCTTTTACGGTACCGGAAAAGTATCATTATTTGGACCGACGGGCGAATCTGCTCGTATCAATCCCCCGGGCTTCCAACCAATTTCGGCTGGCTCCACCGATCACTACAGGAACATGCTGTAAATCCACCGGCGTGGCTGCGCCAAGCAACAAGAGATACCGTTGAATGGACTCCTGTAACTCTTCAAACCACTGGATTGCTGCCACTGTTCCTTCCGAACGGATACAACGCAGAACAGGACCGGCTATTCCTACGGCGGTTGCCCCTAGGCTCAACGCTTTAACAACATCCAGCGCAGTGCGGATACCGCCGGAAACGATAAGCTGGCCGGATGCAGGCAAAATAGCCGATGCCACTTCCACCGCACTGACGGCTGTAGGAATACCCCAAGAAAGTTCAGATGTTGTCAACGGTTGCAAGCGTCGGGAGTTTTCAATCGCCAGAAAATTAGTCCCCCCGGTCCCTCCCACATCAACAACGCGTATCCCTGCCTTTAAGAGTTGCTCCGCTTGTTCCCGGGCAATACCGCAGCCCACTTCTTTCACAATAACCGGGACAGAAACGGCGGCGGCAATCCGGGCAATATTATCCAGATATCCCCGATAATCACGATCCCCTTCCGGCATTACGGCTTCTTGGCCGGGGTTCAAATGGATCTGCAACGCACAAGCACCAATCATATCCACTGCTGCCTGCGCTTCCTCCACCGTGGCATATGCACCAATGTTTGCCCAAAACAGTCCATCCTGATATATTTTGCGTACAATAGCAAAGGATTCGCGAAGAGCCGGGTTCGCCAATGCACCATATTGTGACCCTACAGCCATAATGGACCGGGTCTGTTGAGCAAACTTTGCCAGCTCCGCATTGACGACGGTCACATCCGCAGCACCGCCAGTAATAGCATTGATGATCAATGGATGTTCGAACGCAATGCCCGCAATGGAACCGTTTAGAGAAATGTCTTTCGCCGACAAGTTAGGAAGGCAATTGTGTACCAGTTGCAAATCGTCAAAACCAGTAGCACCGGGACCATCCGGCAGCAACATGGCAAATTTTAAATGGTCCATTTTACGTGATTCCCGCACGGTGGACCTCCTAGTCCTGTTTTTTGAATAAATGGGCAAACTGATCTCCCAGAGTCAGTGTACCGCTTTGGGGTTGCGTGTCCAGGAACTGCTGGAACTCAGCCCGTTCCTTATCTTGCTGAGCCTGGCTCATACTGAGGGATATTTTTTTGTTTTGTTTGTCTACGGAGAGAATTTTTACGGTAACTTTTTGTCCCTCACTAACAACCTCCTCAGCAGAAGCTACGCGCCGGTCACTCAGTTCAGAAAGATGAACCAGCCCTTCCACACCTTTTTTCAATTCAACAAAGGCGCCAAATTTAGCAATTTTAGTCACCGTTCCTGGCAGGAGATCATTGGCATTATACTCGTCCACTGCATCCAGCCAGGGATCTCTTTCCACTTGTTTTAGGCTCAGTGAAATACGCTTGGCAGCGGGATCTACTTTTAGTACCACCACTTGCACCGCATCACCGACAGTCACTACCTCCGCAGGTGTTTTCACCCGCTGCCAGGCCAGATCGGAAATATGCACCAGACCATCCATCCCCCCCACATCCACGAACGCTCCAAAGTCCGCCAGACGGGTTACGGTCCCGGCGATGATGGTTCCTGGCTGCAGACGGGCCAATATTTCCTGCTCTTTCTTTTCCTGTTCTTCCGCCAAAATCGCTTTTCGGGAAAGAACAATACGCTGTTTACTTTGATCCAGCTCAATGGGCAGTGTCAGGAAAGTTTGCCCTACAAATGGTTGCAAATCTTCCACAAAGCGCAGGGCGGACTGGGATGCCGGGATAAAAGCCCGCAGTCCGAATACTGCCGCATTGAGGCCGCCTTTAATCACGCCGGTGATTTTGGCTTCCACCGGGGTTTTATCCTGAACCGCCTTCTCCAGTTCTTCCCACGCGACAATCCGGTCCGCCTGAATTTTTGACAGTGTCACATGACCATTGACGTCGGTATCGGCGTCCAATACCAGGACGTTGATCAATTGTCCTTCAGAAATCACGTCCGCTGCATTTTCCGGCACCGGATAATCCAGTTCCGCCAGACTGATTCGGCCTTCTCCTTTATAGCCGATATCCACAAAAACTTCATCTTTGCGCACACCGACGACTTTACCTGGTATGATGGTGCCAGTTTCCAGTCGGACTATCGCTTCGGTTTTAATATGAGCAATAAAATCACCGGATTCATTCTGGGTGTTTTTTTCTTCTTCTGCTTCAGTTTCGTTAAATTTTTCCATTGTCTGTTTGACCTCCTCAATAATCCAGTCCGGAGTCGATGCTCCGGCGGTAATGCCAGCTTTTTTTGCTTCGTTAAACCACGCAGGCTGTAATTCAGCCGCCGTTTCCACAAGATAAACCTGACGGCAGCCGGCGTCCCGACAGGCCTGAGCGAGCCGGGCCGTATTTGCGCTATTTTTACCTCCCGCCACTACAATTACTTCTACCTGACCGGCCAGCTCAATAGCGGCTTTGCGGCGTTGGTCAGTGGCCGTGCAAATCGTCGATTCGACATGAAGTTCCTCGCACTGCCGCCGCAAAACCGCAGTAATCTCCTGAAAAATTGTCGCGGAGAATGTCGTCTGGGCGATCAGTGCCAACCGGGAATTGACTGGCAAGGCTGCGGCTTCTTCTGTGTTTTCCACCACAACCGCACAGTTTCCCGACCATTCTTGAATTCCCCGGACTTCCGGATGATCGCGTTCACCGGCAATCACGACCTGATACCCTTCAACCGTAAGCTTTTTCGCCGCCAACTGCGCTTTTTTTACGTGGGGACAGGTGGCATCCAACAGTAGCAGCCGCCGTTCTTCGGCTTGACGGTAAATCTCCGGCCCCACACCGTGAGAACGAATAATTAACGTTCCTTCGGTAACCGCTGTTACATCATCCGTTACCCTCACGCCTTTGCTTTCTAAATAACTTACCATCTGCGGGTTATGGATAATCGGCCCCAGAGTTCTTACCGGTCGGGGACTGTCATTAGAAACAGCTTCCAGCGTCAGATTCACTGCCCGTTTTACACCATAACAAAACCCACTGTAGGCAGCAGTGATAATTTCCATCAATACGGTTCCCCCAATTGCTTAAAAATGAAAAATTTTCTTCAGTTTAACCGCTTGTTGGCGGCTCACCGGAATTTCCTCGTGAAAGTTTTCCAACAGTAAGTTGTAGGTGCCATTGAACCAGGGAACAATCTCCCTGATTTTTTCGATATTAACAAGGTAGGCGCGATGACTGCGAAAAAACAGACTTTCATCCAGCCTCGACAACAATTCCTGCAACGTCATGCTGCTTTGATAGGTTTTGCCGGAAGTATGGATGGCCAGTTGTCCATCCGTACAATTCGCGGCAATAATATCCTGAAAGGGAATCACGGTCATTTTTCCGTTGTCTTCCAACACTAATTTTTTTTTGGTCATCGTCCGGTCAGACAGTAGCTCTGACAATCTCTGCTCCGGTATGATCGCCCTTTCCAGCATGGATCGAACTTTTTCTAGGCAACGTTCAATTCGCCGGGCGGAAAATGGTTTCAGCAAATAGTCGACCACATTCAAGTCAAATGCTTTTAGCGCATATTCCTCGTGAGCCGTAGCGAACACCACCAAAGGCGGTAACAGGGCTTGCTGCAGTAGTTCGGCTGCCTGGATACCATTTGTTTCCGGCATATCGATGTCCATAAATACCAAATGCGGACGCAGGGTTTGTACCACATTCAATAAATCGCGGCAATGATCCGACTCGCCGACCACCACTACATCAGGCGGCTGACTAAGCAAGTATCTCAGTTCATTACGGGCCGGTTCTTCATCATCGATGATCAGTACCCGAATCGTGTAAGCAGCACCGATCATGAAACCACCCTCTCTTTCTGTTGACGCTGGAGGGGAATATGCAGGCGAACGGAGGTCCCTGCCCCTTCCACGCTGTGAATAATCAACGCGTGGCGGGTCCCATAAATGGTTTTCAGGCGCTCATTAACATTCGTCAGGCCAATGCCGGCCCCGGTACCAAAACCATGATCGGTAATTTGGCTCAAAATAGCGGGAGAAATTCCCTGCCCGTCATCTTCAATAATAATTTCGACTTCATCGCCGTCCCGTCGGGCATGAATGGAAATTTTTCCGCCATTCGGTTTGGATAAAAGACCATGTTTTACCGCATTTTCCACCAACGGTTGCAGTGTAAACGCCGGAATCAACACATTCAGCACATCCGGGACAATATCTTTTGCGATAATCAGACGTTGACCAAATCGTGCTTTTTCCAAAGTCAGATAGGAATCCACGTGGTCCAATTCTTCCTGGATGCTGACGTAATCCCTGGCTGTTTTTAAACTGCGGCGAAAGAAATCGCTGAGTTCAATAATTAATTCCCGGGCGTGTTCCGGATCCGTCCGGCATAACGAAACAATCGTATTCAATGCGTTAAACAAAAAATGAGGATTAATCTGCGCACGCAGTGCCTTCAACTCAGCAGCCACTGCCAGTTCTGCCTTTTGCTGCAATGCGCCCAGTTCCAACTGTGTGCTGAAAATTTGTCCCAGTCCCTGACAAAACTCCAGATCCAGCTCTGTCATAGCTTCTTCCTGGGCGTAGTAAAGTTTCAGGCTACCCATCAATTCGTCCCGGCAAAATAACGGCACAACCACGGCTGATTTTAACGGACAATCAGAAGCCGGACAGCCAATTTCCGAGGCATGTTGAGCCACTGTAATTTGACGGCTTTGCAAACAGTTTTTGGTTAGTTCGGTCTGTAATGGGATACCTCCGTGGTGGTGATCATCCGCCAAACCTACATGTGCCAAAACTTCTTCCACACTCGTGATAGCAACCGCCGCTGCCGATGTCATTTTCAAAATCGTGGTCGCTACCCGTTCCGCCGAAACCGGATTAAGGCCTTGTCGAAAATCGGCCAAAGCCGCATTGGCAATTTTCAATGCTTTGTGCGTTTGCAATGCGCCGATTTTCATCTGATATTGCCGTGCATTATGCACAATAATCATAAAAACAGCAATGCCCAAACCATTGGCCAGCGTCATTGGCAACACTACCTGAATAACCAATGATAAAGCCGTTCCAAACGGCTTGGCAAATAGCAATATAAGCCCCATACTGGCTAAAACCACACTGACGCCGGTAACTACACCGGTGATCCATTCCGGAGTCCGTGGTCGAACTCTCGCATGGATATAGCCGGCCAATATTCCGCCTAGTATCGTGGCCACCCCGCATTGCACCGCCGTAAAACCGCCAATGTAAATTCGTTGCAAGCCGCTCAGTAATCCAACCACACCACCTACCCACGGCCCTCCTAATAGTCCGGCGACAATTGCGCCGGTATCCCTAAAGTTGGCAATAGCGTCTTCCACAGGAATACCGAAATAAGTTCCGGAAATAGAAATAACAGTAAAAAAAATAATCAGCAGAATCTTTTCCCTTATCGTTGTATGTTCTTTGAACATAATACGAAAAGCCTGTGTATGGGAAAACACATAAGCGACCACTGCAATAATTGCGATTCGTTGAACCAAAATCATTGACAAATTATTGTCTAAAAAGCTGTTGGTCATGATATTCATCCTACTTTATTGCCATTTTAGCTAATTTACCGGGAAGATTGGTTATTGCGCAGTAATTGACCAATCTGATGCATGATATTGTTACTGATATCATCCAGCGTTTCCTTATCGGTTTTTCCCGGCACAAGATACAAAGGCGGACCGAAACGGACTTCAAACTGCGGGAGCAGTGTACCATTGCACAACACCTGGTCAGTACCAATGACTGCGGCAGGAATAATAGGCACACCCGCTTTGGCGGCAATCAGCGCAATACCAGGCTCCGGACTGCCAAGCTCTCCCGTTTTACTACGTGTTCCTTCCGGAAATAGGCCCACCAGGTGGCCGTCCGCCAGACGTCCTAACGCGGTACGGATCGCATTACGATCTGCGGTATTGCGCCGGACAGGAAAAGCACCCAGACGCAAAATGGTCCAGCCCAGTAAAGGCTGATTAAACAGTTCTTCTTTGGCCATAAAAGAAACTCGCCGCGCCAGTGCTGCACCCACCACTGGCGGATCCCATAGGCTGATGTGATTGGCGGCCACAATAGCTCCCCCTTGAAGGGGTATATTTTCACTGCCAGTCACTTTCAGACGAAAAACAAGACGGATGAAATTTCCTAAAAGAAACTTAATAACGCTATAAAGCATGGGCTTTTTCCAAGCACAAATCGACAATCTTCTGTACTACTTCATTCAACGAAAGGGCAGTCGTATCTAAAAGTAGTGCATCGGCAGCCTGGACCAAAGGAGCGGCCTCGCGTTCTGAATCCTGACGATCCCGTTCCGCAATCTCGGCAGTCAACTGATTTAGATCAACGGCAATCTGTTTTCCCGACAGTTCCAACCAACGGCGTTTGGCCCGTTCCTGAATAGAAGCCGTCAAAAATAACTTCAGGTCTGCATTTGGCAATACGTGCGTGCCGATATCCCTTCCGTCCATAACCACCCCGCCGGCACGAGCCATTTCCTGCTGTATCCGGACCAGAACCTGCCGTAGGGCAGGGAGCATGGCCACCTCGGGGACCAGTGCGGTTACTTCCGGACTGCGTATTGCATCGGTAACATTAATGCCATCGACACAGACAGTTAGTTTACCTCCCGTGTAATCAAACGTTAATTTCATATTTTCTGCCAGTACTGCAACCTTTTTTTCTTCGGTGACGGAAACGGTTTGCTGCTTTTGCAACGCTTGCCAAGCTACGGAACGATACATAGCACCCGTATCGATATAAATATAATTCAGACGTTCCGCCACCAGCTTGGCAACGGTGCTTTTACCGGCACCGGCCGGTCCGTCAATGGCTATAGTCAGTTTTTTCATGGATATCCTCCCTGATTTTAAATAATATCTATCGGCTATGCATTCGTAATGCTTCCAATACGGTGTAAAAATCAGGATACGATATGGCCACACAGTCCGGTTCAATAATTTCCACACCCTGAGAAGCCAGTCCGGCTACCGCCGCGGCCATGGCCATTCGATGGTCGTCATGCGAATGGCACTGTGCAAAGTTCAATTTCTGCGGACCTTCAATCACTAATCCATCCGGCGTTTCTTCCAGTTGGGCACCCAATTTTCCAAGTTCCGCCGCTACTGCTGCCAGCCGGTCCGTCTCTTTTACTCTCAATTCCTCGGCTCCCCGGATCACAGTTTTACCCCGGGCAAACAAAGCGGCCACAGCCAATACCGGAATTTCATCAATGAGGCGGGGAATTATTTCCACATCTAATGTGACTCCTTTTAAATCACTGCTTCGGACGGTTATATCTGCAATGGGTTCCTTGCCGCTCCAACGTTGATTTTTTACTGCGATGTCGGCCCCCATTTCCGCCAATACGTCCAAAATACCAGTTCGGGTTGGATTAATGCCCACCCCCGTCAAAGTGATTTCACTGCCGGGAATGATGGTTGCAGCCACCAGCCAAAACGCAGCGGAGCTGATATCTCCAGGAACATCTAAAACGGTTGGAGCATTAAGCTCTTTCACCGGATTCACGATAACGGTATTGCCTGAACGGGCTACTGGCACTCCAAACGATTCCAGCATGCATTCACTGTGGTCCCGTGATGGATACGGCTCGGTAATCCGTGACGGTGAGTTGGCAAACAAAGCAGCCAGCATGATTGCAGATTTGATTTGGGCGCTGGCAACCGGCATGATATAATCAATTCCTTGCAGACTGCCGTTCGGCGGCATAATGGCTAAAGGCGCATACCGTGCCGATTCACGGCCGGCAATTCGGGCACCCATCTGAGAAAGCGGTGTAATGACCCGGCCCATTGGACGCTTGCGCAAAGAGGCATCACCGGTCATAACGCTAAAAAAAGGCTGTGCTGCCAAAATACCTGATAACAGGCGTAAGGTGGTGCCGGAATTTCCCGCATCCAGGATATCTGTTGGTTCTTGCAGCCCAAACAAACCATTGCCAGTCACTTTGAGCTGCTGGCTGCCTGCCACAATTTCGACATTAACTCCCATTGCCTTCATACAGGCAACGGTGGAAAGGCAATCCTGCGCGTGGAGAAAATTGTTAATTGTCACTGAAGTATTTGCCAAACCAGACAGCATAATGCTGCGGTGAGAGACGGATTTATCTCCGGGAATACTTATAGTCCCCGATAATGCTTTTGCTGGTTTTATGATACGATTTTGTTTTTTCATAACAGCGCCATCCTTTACTGAAAAGTGGGACAAACGTACCGGCGGCTAAGGGCTGCCAAAGCTTCCAACTCTGAAAGCAGTTGTGAAAAATTACTGGGAGTCAACGATTGTGGTCCGTCGGAAACCGCTTCTTCCGGACAGGGATGAACTTCAATAATTAAGCCATCTGCCCCGGCGGCCATTGCCGCTTTCGCCATCGGTGCCACCCATTGCCATTTACCGGTACCATGGCTGGGATCAACAATGATCGGTAAGTGAGACAGTTCATGGATAGCCGGTATTGCGTTCAGATCCAGAGTATTGCGAGTATAGGTTTCAAAAGTTCGAATGCCCCGTTCACAAAGTACCACCTGGGAATTTCCGCTGGACAGAATGTATTCTGCCGCCATTAGCCATTCTTCCATGGTTGCGGCCATACCACGCTTCAGCAATACCGGACGTCCCGCTTTCGCAACTTCCTGCAACAAAACAAAATTTTGCATGTTGCGAGCGCCGATTTGCAGCATATCCGCCACATCCGCCATCATTTCCACCAGGTTGTGATCAGTTACTTCCGTAACGACAGGCAGACCGACTTCCTGGCGTACCGCCCTGATAATCTCCAGCCCGTCTCGTTGTAACCCCTGAAAACTATAAGGAGATGTTCTAGGTTTATATGCGCCTCCCCGTAATAAGGAAGCGCCAGCTGCTTTTACTGCTATGGCAGTCGTTCGAAACTGTTCATAACTTTCAATTGCACAAGGACCGGCAATGACCGGAACATGCCGACCACCAAAGGAAGCTTCTGCCACTTTGACCACAGTATTGTTTTGCTGAAATTCACGACTGGCCAGTTTGAAAGGGGCCTCTATCATCACTACTTTTTCTACACCGGGCATTCGTTCATACAATTCGGCTTTACAGGCGAGTGAATCACCGCTGGCGGTAATGTAAAGTTTATTTCTACAGATAATCCGATGACCGGTCAGTCCGTTTTTCTGCAGTTTTTCCAGTATTCGGTGAACCTGATCTTCCGTGGGAGAATGCAAGATGATAATCATGACTCTATCCTCCATATATCCCCAATCCATAAACGTTTTTTGGGGGGAATGCCACTATAGTATTCCTCACAGGCAGGAAATATCCTGCCCATCTCCACGGATTTTCTAGAATGATTCCGCCGCTGACCGACCGGCAACAAAACCGGTGGAAAATGCTGCTTGTAAATTAAACCCCCCGGTATAGCCATCGATGTCAATCAGTTCTCCAGCGAAAAAAAGATTGTCCAGTAGTCTTGAACGCATACTGGAGGCGTCCAATTCTTTGACATGAACTCCGCCCGCCGTAACGATTGCCTCGGAAATGGGCCGGGTAGCAGTGACCGTAAAACTAAGATGCTGCAATTTCTGCATTAGTCGCAGACGTTCGGTACGAGTCAGTTGATGAACGAATTTATCAGGATCCAGAAAAGACAGATCAATCATGACCGGGATCATTTTGGAGGGTAATAATTCATGCAGAGAATTTTTCAGCTGTTTACGGGAGAACTGTGCAAAATCCCGTTGCAGCCGTTTATCAAGTTGCTCCTCACTCAACGCCGGTTTCAGATTAATCTCAATCGTCAGCTCACGGTCGGGATGTTGTGTCAACAATCGGGATGCATTGTGACTTAGTGAAAGAATAATAGGTCCCGACAAGCCAAAGTGAGTAAAAAGCATTTCTCCAAATTCGGCAGCGATTTTTTTCCCTTCAGACAATAGTGTAGCCTGTACGTTCTTGAGCGACAGGCCCTGCAATTCTTTTACCCATTCCTCTGCCACTTCCAGCGGCGCCAGTGAGGGACGGATATCAATGATTTGATGCCCCAAAGCGGCCGCTATACGATATCCGTCGCCGGAAGAACCGGTCCCTGGATAAGAGGCGCCGCCGGTGGCCAGAATAAACTCCTCGCCAGGATATCGTCCGGTTGTAGTTATCGCTTCGGTTATCCGGCCATCGACAACGGTCAGTTGTTCGACTTTTTGTCCAGTCAGCAGGCGAATATTTAGCTTCTCCAACATCCGCAAAAAGGTTCGGACCACATCGTGAGCTCGATCACTGACGGGAAAGACCCGTCCGCCCCGCTCCACTTTAGTTTCCAAACCCCAGCGGGCCAAAAAATTTACCAAATCCTGATTGCCAAACGAATGAAAGGCACTGTACAAAAAAGATCCGTTTCCCGGCATATTCTTCACTAGTCCGGAAACATCGCAGTGATTCGTCAGATTGCAACGCCCTTTACCGGTAATCAGGAGTTTTCGTCCCACTGCCGGCATTTTTTCCAAAATAGTTACTGAAGCAGCACCATGTTCCGCAGCACTGACTGCGGCCATTAGACCTGCTGCGCCGCCACCAATGACGATAACGTTTTTCATACTCATTACCGCCCTTTTTCCGGTAACTTACGAGCAGGATTTTTCAACTCCCGCACTTCTGCGGGAGTTAAATGCCGATATTGACCCCGGTGCAATCCCTCCAGGGTCAGGAAAGCCAACCTAGTCCTTTTCAGATTTTTCACTTCATGGCCTATCGCTTCGCACATCCGCCGAATCTGACGATTCTTCCCCTCATGAATGACAATCTCCAAAGTGGTCAGATTTTTTTCCTGATCCCGTTCTTTTATCATAATCAAAGCCGGGGCTGTCAAGCCATCTTCTAACTGGATGCCGACGCGTAATTTATCCAGCCGGTCTTCGGTCGGCATACCCTGTACTTTGGCCAAATAGGTTTTGTCAACATGATGACTTGGATGCGTCAACTGGTTGGTTAGTTCGCCGTCGTTAGTTAACAGCAGCAGGCCCTCGGTGTTGTAGTCCAGACGACCAACCGGATAGACCCGGGCAGAAACATCTCTAACCAAATCAGCCACTGTCTTGCGCCCTCTGGAGTCTTGTAACGTTGTTAAAACACCTTTAGGTTTGAACAGTAACAGATAGACCAGCTTTTCCGCAATGATCAGCTTACCGTCCACCCTGATTTTTGCATTAACCGGATGTACTTTGACGCCCAGTTCCGTGACGATTTTACCATTCACGCTGACTCTCCCGGCAGTAATCAGGTTTTCTGCTTCTCTACGGGAGGCAAGACCTGCCTGGGCAATGACTTTCTGCAGTCGTTCCAACATCATATATTGTTCTCCTTCATTTCCCTTTTTCCGGCAAGTTCTTCATTTTGGGTTCTTTTTCGATTAAAGGAACGCGCAACCTGGAAGACTTACATGGGGCACGAACGGATCCGTGATTCTTCAGGCATTCTCGTTCATCACTAACTGTGAGAAAAATCCCCACAGACTGCTCCACCAACTCTCCAGCAATGGTAACCGTTCCACCGTTCTATCCGCAATCAAATCAGTGGCCGCCACTTCCTGTCCCTGAAACAACACTTTTGCGATACCAATTTTTTCGCCCTTGCGGACCGGCGCTTCCAGTCGCGCTGGCAGTTGTACAGATACTTGGTACTCTTCGCGCTCGCTATCGGTCATCGGGACGACAATGGAAGCGGCACTGACGGCCTGAACTGTTTTTGCCGTTCCACGAAGCACCGGCAACGTTTGTCGGCGTTCATTTTTCTTTACTAATTCCACTGGCTGAAGCTGAACAAAACCGTAATCCAGTAGTTTCATCGAATCCGTCCACATAATCGGGCTATCCAAAATCACAGCAATCAATTGTATCCCATTACGTTGCGCGGCGGCAATCACACAGCGTCCAGCCGCGTCGGTATAGCCGGTCTTAACGCCATTGGCACCTTCGTATGTCCAGAGCAATTTATTTTCAGTATAAAGTTCACGAGGCTTTTCTTTGCCTGTCCAAGGTAGCACTTGTCTTCGTACAGAAACAAAATCGACAAAAGAAGGATTTTTGTAACCATAGGCGGCAATCTTGGCCAAATCGTAGGCAGTGGAATAATGGTTGAGATCCGGCAACCCACTGGCATTTGTGAAATGAGACTCATTTGCACCGATTTGTCGGGCTTTTTCATTCATAAGCTCCGCAAATTCTTCCACAGATCCGGCAATATGTTCCGCAATCGCCACCGTAGCATCATTCCCTGATGCCAAAATGGCTCCATACAGCAAATCTGACAATTTTAGCGTTTCACCAGCTGTAAGCCAAATAGTGGAACCTTCTGTGGTCGCCGCCCGTTGACTGGCAACGACCGTGTCCCCTAAGTTTCCTTTTTCCAAGGCAGTAATCAGCGTTAACATTTTTGTGGTACTTGCAGGATAGCGCCGCGCATGTTCTGCTTTGGCGTAAAAAACTCTTCCGGTGGTAGCGTCAATCAAAATAGCCGATTTTGCTTGAATATCTGGAGTGGCAACGGCGCCAGCGGGTAACGGCATCAAGGCAAAGACGGTAAAAATAATTCCCAAAATCAATAGATTTTTTCTTTGGAAAGCAAGGCACATAATAACAATCCCTTTCTGAAGTGTACCATAAAAAGTGAAGTTGATTTCATTAAATCGGCAATAGAAAGCGACCAACGGTCCCGTCAGGACGGTTGGTCGGGATCAGGCAAGAATTGAGAGAGGGCCGGCAAATCCTGAAGAGTATTTAATCCAAAACATTGTAAAAACACATCAGTGGTAATATAAAGAATCGGCCGCCCCACTGCTTCTTTCCGTCCCGCTTCCCGAATCAATCCCCGCTCCAACAAAGTGGTTACCACACCGTCTACTTTAACTCCGCGTATTGCTTCCATTTCCTGACGGGTAATCGGTTGCTTAAAAGCAATAATCGCCAAAGTTTCCATTGCTGCCGACGACAAACGGGATTCGGGAGTGGTAACCAGAAGATTTACAGTATCTACCAATTCTGGTTTTGTACATAGCTGATAACCGCCAGCCACTTCCTGTAACATCAGTCCCCGGCCATCGCCAGCCATATCTGCAGCCATTTCTGCCAATAATAATTGAACGTTTTCTTCATCAATGTTCAACAGCAGGGCCAGTTTAGCAGCAGGTAGCGGGTTGCCGTTAGCAAAGAGCAACGCTTCAATCGGTCCTTTTAAATGTCGATAGAACACGCCACTTCACTCCTATGATAGAGATATATGGGACCAAATTTTCCGGTTTGCTGAATGCGAATCCGCTTCAGCCTAAGCAGTTCTAAAATAGCCAAAAAAGCAGCGATCATTTCTTCGCGGGTACCCGATCGAATCAGGGTTTTATCCAATTCCAGAGGTCCTGGATTTTTTCGCAGCAGATAGACAATGTCCTGCATTTTATCCTGCACGCTCACGGTTTCACGGTCAATAATTGCATATTCGGCCACTGTACTTTCCCAAATAGCAGCAAATGCCTGCAATAGGCTGTCCAAACTTAGACCATCGGGGAAAACATACTGAGCCGTCAAATGTTGTGGCGTTCTCACGTGGTAACAAGTTTGCCGTTCCCTCGCGTCTGCCAACAGCAATGCGGCCTGTTTGAAACATCGGTACTCCAACAGCCGGTCTACCAGTTCCCGGCGTGGGTCTTCCTCCTCAAAATCCTGTGCGGAAATCGGTGGCTTTGGCAGCAGCATCCGGGATTTGATCTGCAGCAATGTAGCTGCCATCACCAAAAATTCGCTGGCAATTTCGATATTGAATTCTTCCCACGCCTTAATATAAGCCAGATATTGTTCGGTCACCGCGGCAATGGGAATATCATAGATATCCAGCTGATCCTTTTCAATCAGATGCATTAATAAATCCATCGGACCTTGGAAGACTGCCAGATTGACCTGATACGCATTCATTATCCGCTATGCCAGGTTCATTGCTTGGCGTACTTCTTCCATAGTGGCTGCAGCCACTTTACGGGCCCGTTCAGCGCCATGCGCCAGTATTTCTTTAATATATCCTGGCTTTCCGGCCAGTACTTTACGTTGCGCATGAACATTTGCCAGTGTGGAAATCATATTTTCTGCCAGCATTTTTTTGCAATCAACACAGCCTACATTGGCGGCGCGGCAGTTGCAGGCAATTTCTTCTACCTGATTCGTGCTGACAATTTTATGGAAAGTGAAAACAGTGCAAACTTCAGGGTGTCCCGGATCCGTTTTCTTTACCCGTTGCGGATCCGTTACCATTTGCCGTACCAGCACCCGCAGCTCATCCGGCTCTGCGGAATAAGGAATTTCATTCCCATAGGACTTACTCATTTTTCGGCCATCAATACCCGGCAACAATGGACTCAAAATTTGTTGTGGTTCCGGGAAAATAGGCTGGTACAAGTTTGAAAAACGCCGTACGATTTCCCGGGCCAGTTCCAAATGTGGTAATTGATCTTCCGCTACCGGGACCACATTGGCTTTATATAAAATAATATCGGCAGTCATTAATTCCGGATACCCAAGAAATCCATAGGTATTGATTTCTTTTCCCTGCTCACCCAATTGCTGTAGTTTATCCTTGTATGTAGGTACCCGTTCCAGCCAGGACAACGGCGTCATCATAGACAACAGCAAGTGTAATTCTGCATGTTCTTTAACATGTGATTGGACAAAAATAATGCTTTTTTCCGGATCCAGCCCGCCACTCAACCAATCTAAAGTCATATTATAAATACGTTCTGGGATCAATTTTGTGTCTTCATACGATGAAGTCAGCGCATGCCAGTCAACAATACAGTAAAAAGATTCATACTCTTCCTGCAGTCGAATCCAGTTACGCAATACTTGAAAATTACCCATGTGAAACTTTCCGGACGGTTGCATACCACTAAAAATACGGCCTTTACCATTCGCCATGTAATTATTCCCCCTGAATGAATTAGAATAGAATCTGAACAACAGAACTGATAAACAGATGCAACCCATGCTCAAGCGGGTTGGTAACCATACTGACCACACCTAAATAAACCAGGCCCATCAGGATAAACGGGCCATATGGATCGAGACTTTCAAAAGCATAAGCCTGACGACCGGGCAATAAGCTGCTAAGGATTTTAGCGCCATCGAGAGGCGGAATCGGCAGCAAATTAAAAATAGCCAGTAAAATATTATAGATATAGGTGAGTTGCAGTATTTGGCCAAGCCCACCACCTAGTACATGAAACTTGAATAGTAATTCAATCACAACTGCCGTGGAAAATGCTAACAGAATGTTAGAGGCCGGCCCAGCAAGAGAGACCAACAACATTCCTTGTTTTTCATTACGAAAGTAGCTCGGGTTCACCGGAACCGGTTTAGCCCAGCCAAATTTAAACAGCCAGAGCATCAGCAATCCGATAGGATCGAGGTGCGCAATGGGATTCAATGTTAAACGTCCTGCCATCCGGGCAGTAGGGTCTCCTAAGGCATTAGCTACTCGAGCATGAGCGTATTCATGAAACGTCAGCGCTATGAGCAGCGCCGGAATACGAAATAACATATCTGGGTCAAATCCGAACACGAAGTATCCTCCTTCTTTATCGTTGGTCCATTATAGTATTATACTAAAAAAACGCTGAAAAGAAAACATAATTACCTTGTGCATGTAATACCGGTAAGTTGCAAAAAACATCCCCTAACGCTGCATAATAATGATATAATATATGGCGAAGGCAACAAACACCTCGCTGACCCGGTTGTTTGTCTTTTCTTATACCTAATGGGAGGTTCAAGATGGCAAATACAGAAAAAGAACAATTGTTAGAACTAATCGAACGCATTCCTGAAACAAAATTGCTGGCAGCAGTTCAGTTGCTTCAAACTCTGGACGAGCAGCCGGACGCAGCGGCGATCCCACAGGCACCGGACGCAACACACCAATTATTGCTGGCATTGGTGTCTACATTTACCAACACATTGTATGATTTATCCAGTGAAGCGGAAAAACGCTGCGCCAAAGCAGCGGCCAAACGCATGGACCTTGCCCGCCGGCAAATCATACAGGCATGGGAAAGTTATAATAAAGACCGCACCGTTTAAGCGACCTGCCATCCAAGTATTCTTCTGTTTTTTTTATCGCAATTGATCTAAAAAACTAGTACCATATTTCAGCGGAGCCACTGCAAAATTTTCTGCTAAAGTGGCTCCCAAATCAGCAAACGAGGTGCGAACTCCTAAAGTGCACCCCGTTTTTTTGTTTTTTTGCCAACCGGGAGTATAGGCCATCAACGGCACATATTCCCGGGTATGATCCGTCCCCGGGAACGTAGGATCGCAACCGTGGTCAGCGGTAATTATAAGCAAGTCAGACATTTGCAGATGAGGCAATAACACTGCCAGTTGACTATCAAATTCCTCCAGTGCTCTGGCATATCCATCAACGTCGTTTCGGTGCCCATAGGAACTATCAAACTCTACCAAGTTTGCCATTACTAATCCATTCGTTCTATCATGCCTTACCAAATCCAGCACGATATCCATTCCATGTTGATTGGAACGGGTAGAAAAGGAACGCCCCACTCCACGTGTAGCAAAAATATCTGATATTTTTCCAATGCCGGTAACCAAGTGTCCGGCATCTGTTAACTGCTCCAATACTGTGGGGGAGGGTGGCGGGACACTATAATCATGACGATTGGCCGTACGGGTAAAATGTCCCGGTTCACCAATAAACGGTCTGGCAATAATTCTACCCACTGCGTGTTCACCAATGCACACTTGCTCTCGGGCAATGCGGCATAATTCATATAATCGTGTTAATGGAATCACACCTTCATGTGCGGCGATCTGGAATACGCTGTCCGCAGAAGTGTACACGATCGGGTATGCCGTCCGCATATGTTCTTCGCCCAATTCAGCAATAATTTCTGTACCGGACGCAGCTTTGTTGCCTAATACCTTTAACCCGGAATACTGGGTAAATGCAGAAATTACTTCCGGCGGAAAACCCTGTGAGTACACCGGAAAGGGAGTAAACACAGGGCATCCCGCCATTTCCCAGTGGCCGCTGGTGGTATCCTTGCCTCGCGAAAGTTCCGCCATTTTTCCGTGCATGGCTATCGGATCAGAAACAGCCCTGACTCCTTCCAATGGGGCAATACAGCCCAATCCCATTGCTTCCATTGCCGGGACCCGCAGACCGCCGTTGTAACGGGCAATGTTCCCTAATGTATTTGCACCGGAATCACCGAATTCACCGGCATCGGGTAATTCGCCAATTCCGACGCTGTCAAGAATAATGACAAGGATTCGTTTAAACATGCTCAAGCTCTCCTTCTCCCGATCCCTGGATTAGTGACCACTATGCCCTTGGATGCGATTTATCGTACACTTCCACCAGGTGAGTTTTTGTCACATGTGTGTAAATCTGCGTAGTGGAAATATTGGCATGTCCCAGCATCTCCTGTACCGACCGTAAGTCGGCACCGTTTTCTAATAAATGAGTAGCAAAAGAGTGCCGCAGGGTATGCGGTGTGATATTTTTATTGATTCCCGCTTCGGCGGCATATTTTTTGATAATTTGCCAAAAACCTTGCCGAGTCATTCCCCGCCCCGCCGCATTAAGAAATAACGCGGTTGTTTGAGTCTTTTTTAAAAGTTTCGGTCTCCCCCGGCTCAAGTAAGCTTCCACACAAGTAAGCGCTATGGATCCCAGCGGGACAATTCTTTCTTTTGAACCTTTTCCATAACATTTCACATAACCTATCGAAGGTTGAACATCTGACAAAGTTAGATTGACCAGCTCTGATACCCGCAACCCGGTGGCATACAAAAGTTCCAACATCGTTTTGTCCCGAAGTCCGGCCGGATTCTGCGGATGAGGACGCAGCAGCAATGCATTAACTTCTTCGGGTGACAGCACTTTTGGTAGCCGCTTGTCCAATTTGGGAGATTCCAGATTTGTGGCCGGATTTCGTTCCAAATAACGTTCACGCAGCAAAAAATGGCAAAAGGATTTCAACGCGGCCAAATTACGGGCTAAAGTAGAAGCGGATTTCCCCTGATTTTTCAGGTGAGTTAGATAGCTAAGGATCGCATCACGTCCGGAGTTCTGCGTAAATTGCGATTTTTGAGCGGCCAAAAAGTGGCGAAACTGACGCAGATCCCTTCCATAAGACTCCAATGTATTCCGTGCCAGTCCCCGTTCAACTACCAAGTAATTAAGGAATTCCTTCTCGTACGTTTCCAGCATGTGATTCCTCTTCTTTGTTCGCAGGAAGCACAACAAAATGTGTTCTCTGC
>DATMYQ010000026.1:0-2275 GCA_035560935.1 Patescibacteria group bacterium
CATCCGTTTTGTTGGCCCAACAAGGTGTCCGGATGATCCGAAATGCTGTCCGGATAATTCCGTTACGCTGTCCGGATGTCGCCGTTACACTGTCCGGATACTACCGGAATGGGTGTCCGGATGTTGCCGAAATACGCACACGATGAAAATCAAATTGCCGACGGATAGCCCCGTCCCGATCAATCACCTGTATTCCTGGCACGCCAGTTTATTCGTCTTTGCCCGGCGCAAAGGGGTGATCCTTATGAATGACAAAACCCGCTATTGTGTGGTTTTGTACGGAATGAAGGCTGAGCATTTCAAACGGTTCGATAGCATCGTGATGGCGGCGATTGAGGAGACCTTTCTGGCCGAAGGCTTAGCGCCGGACGTGGTGGAGCGGTATATCAGCCGCTGCGGCGAAGTCGTTTTTACAAAAACCTATGACCGCAGCATTTTGGGCCAGATTAACGATATGTTGCTGCATCTGTCCTGGAAAATTGACGACGATATTCCCGATGACCATGTGATCCGGGTGGAAATGAGCAAATCTCTCAGCCGGGTGATTCTGGGCCCGCGGGCGAACTACCGGCACCCGGTGGAATTGCTGCTGGCGGAAATGGCGAATCAGTAATTTTTCGTCAACGGTCTACGACAAGAATAAAACCCAGAAGGTATTTATTGAACAATGGGAAATCGAGGTGAAAAGCGCGATGATATTAGACGAGATCCGCCGCCAGATTGTATCCGGCGAATCGGAAGTGCTGGAATTGAAAAAATCTACCGGTCAACTGACGCGGGCGGGTGAAACCTTGTGTGCGTTTTTAAACGCCGCCGGCGGACGGGTGATGATCGGGATCACGCCGGAAGGGCGCATTGCCGGTCAGCAGGTGACGGATAAGACGCAGCAGGATATCGCCAATGTTTTGCGCGGTTTTGAACCGGCGACGCAGGTTCTGGTCAGTCAGGCGGCGCTGCCGGAGTCCGACCGGGTGGTGCTGATTCTCGAAGCCTGCCCGGTGCCGGAGGCGCGGCCCTACTGTTTTGAAGGTCGCCCGTACTACCGGAGCGGCACGACCACTGCCGCCATGCCGCAAGCGAGATGTATCAGCAGATGCTGTTAAATCGTGCCCATGCCCGGCAACGCTGGGAAAATGCACCGGCTGACAGTGTGGTGGCAGCGGACTTGGATCACGAAGAAATCTTGCGTACCGTGCGCACCGGCATTGCCGCCGGTGGTTTGCCGGAAAGCACCTTGGCTTAACCGTGGCTGATTTGAAACGTGACCACTGAAAAAACTGACTTTGGTCATATTGCAGGGGCGCAGCTTGGCTTCTTAATCGCGGGAGCAATAATAAGCCGGAATAAGCCGGTAATTAGCTGGAATGTGCTGGTTGATAAGCTGGAATGTGTTCGCGGCAAGCTTTGCAGAAACACGGATACGGTTAGACCATATCCGTGTTTCCGGCAATTGAAGAGATTTTCCTGGCTGCAGGCTCAGCACCGGACGCGGTAGTGGGTTATATCCGCTGCTGCAGCCTGCTTTTTTTGCTTAGTCAAGAGAAATGGTTGAACCGGGTTCCACCACCAGCACGGAACTGCTGCAAGCTGCTTCCGTCTGGGTTTTAAAGGCCTCCGGCGATTGCTCAATCAGCGGCCAGGTGCTGTAATGCATGGGAATAACGTGGCGGGCCTGCAGCATTTTGGCGGCTTCCACCGCGTCGGACGGTCCCATGGTGAAATTGTCGCCGATGGGCAGCAACGCGTAATCCAGTTTTTCCAGACGGCCCAATAAAGCCATATCGCCAAACAGCGCCGTATCGCCGGCGAAATAGAGGGTCGTGCCGTGGAAGTGAACGATGAAGCCCGCCGCATGGCCGCCGGGAACTCCCGAGCCATGGAAGGCGGGAGTGACGCGAACGTAGCCGAAGTCGAAAGCGTGCTTGCCGCCCAGATGCATGCCGTGGGCTTTGCAGCCCTGTTCTTCCGCCAGCGCGGTTATTTCGTAAGTGGACACGACCAGCGCGTCGGATTGTTTGGCAATGGTTATGGCGTCGCCCAAATGATCGCCGTGACCGTGAGATACCAGCACATACCGGCTGCGGATCTCTTCGGCCCGGGCTTTGTTCCAGGGGTTGCCGGTGAAAAAAGGGTCAAACAGTAGCGAATCCGATGCGTTATGCAGTAAAAAACAGGAATGTCCGTAATAAGTGAGTTGATTCATTCGAAAATACCTCCTTAAATTTCATGGAAAAATGATGTCTGACGCCTTATTCGCTTTGGGATAAGACAACTC
>DATMYQ010000027.1:0-22987 GCA_035560935.1 Patescibacteria group bacterium
ATGTAATTATTTAGGAATTGAGTTGATAGAAGACGATCTTGGAGAAACAGGTAAGGTCAGTGGCTGCTTAATACAAGAAAATGATTCTGCTGCGGTTTTGATCAATGTGCACATTGCGTACTATGGAAGGAAACGATTTACAATCGGACATGAAATTGGTCACTTTTGCATTCCCTGGCACGTTAAAACGGAATATGAGTGCCGAACGGCCGATATTGAAACGTTTAAATCTGACAAAGAAGAGGAATATGAGGCAAACGTATTTGCGTCCGAACTTTTGTTTCCGACAAAAGACGCGGTAGAAATATTAAAGAAGAGGGAAGTCTCCATCCAGCTCAGTAAAGATATAGCTGAGGAGTACGGATTATCATTATGTGCCGCTGCGAGAAAACTGGTCGAAAAAACCGAGTACGATTCATGCGCCATTGCTTTATCCCAAAACAACACCTGCTTATGGCGAATACGATCTCCGAAATTTCTAAAGCAAGGATTGGATATCCGTTCTAGAGGTATAGTGCTGCCATCTGTAATTTTAGACAGTAAAACCAAAGGGCATGTTGCCAACTGGATTATTGGCGATCGAGCAAAAAATATTCCTCATATATGGGAAGAACATGTCGATTTCTCGCGACTGAACATGGTTCTTTCATTGATATCGGTTCCTGATAATAGTACTGATGATGGCGATGAATTTGAAGAAGATGATTATTAAAGAGAGGGTGCATTTACGCACCCTCTCTTGTTCGTTTATATAAAAAGATTGGGCACATTGTCACCCGCAATCGTATAAATAATAGAGAATGAAAATGGAGGTGTATGTTTGTTGCGAGATCCACCACAAAGCAAAAGCAAACGGAACATCGGGCAGGATGTTCCGCTTGCTTAAAAGATCTTCGATTCAAAACTTCATTGTAGATATTCGTCGTGAAGTGACTGGGCTATTTCACAAAATTTCGAGGGGAATGCATATAGACACCTTGAACCTAATATACAGTTCGTTGTGTTTCATGTATTTCCTGCTATAAAATAGGAGGGATTTTTTTATGCAAGAAACAAGTCACAGTAATCACCCGGTTCGTATACACCTTGACCGTAAGGTCTATGAATCTCCCAATCCAACTACCGGTGTGGCTTTGTATATGCTCGGGCATTTGGAATCGCGTAAACTCTTCTGCGAAATAGATGGGAACCATGAAGATGAATTTATCCCAAACGATGCGACAATAGTGCATCTCAAAGGAGATCAGCATTTTTACAGTCAAATCGAATTCACTGTTGTTGTAAATGCGCAACAAAAGGTTGTTAGAGATGACGTACTCACATATAGTGAACTGATAGCCTTGGCTTTCGTTGATCCGCCGACTGGTTCTGATGTGACATTTACCATAAGCTACAGAAATGGACCGCAATCTAATCCGGAAGGAACCGTAGTGGAAAGTAGAAGCGTTAGAGTAAAGGATGGGATGATATTTAATGTCACATCTACTGATAAATCGTAGCGCAGATCTTAAAAAACTGCGTGACGATGGTTATGATATTAGCGTCGTTTCCGGCCACTTGGTGCTCAGTAACATTCCATATGTCAATGCGCAAAAGGAAATTTTATATGGCAGTCTTATCTCAACATTGATGCTCAATAATGATATCACGATAAAACCGGAAACACATGTAGTCCATTTTGAAGGGCAATCTCCTTGTGATTCAAAAGGAAGTTCGCTGACTAAGGTTATACTGAGTAGTATCCGTAAGGAATTAGTGACAAATCTTTGGGTCGATCATGATTTCTCATCTAAACCGTTATGCGGGTATTATGAAGATTATTATGAAAAAATGTCGACGTATGCACAAATTATTTCCTGTCACGCACAAGCACTTGATCCCAGCGTTACATCTCGTACATTTCCGGTGATTGAAGCTAAGGTAGAAGAGGCGGTATTCAAGTATATGGATACCGCTTCCAGCCGCGCAGGAATTAGTGCGATAACAGACAAGCTTCAGTTGAACAAGATTGCGATAGTCGGACTTGGTGGCACAGGGTCATATGTCTTGGATTTGGTCGCTAAAACCCCTGTGCAGGAGATCCATCTTTTTGATGGAGACAAATTTTTACAACATAATGCATTCCGAGCGCCTGGTGCGCCTTCAAGCAGTCAGTTAGATGAAAAATTAAGCAAGGTTAGTTATTTTGATCATATCTACTCTAACATGCATCGTGGCATCGTTTCTCATGAAATATATATTGATGAAACAAATCTTAATCAACTTGGCGAAATGGACTTTGTATTCCTTTGTGTTGATCGTGGTGATGTTAAAAAAAGTATTGTTGAAACTCTGCATGGTTGCTCGATTCCGTTTATTGAAGTTGGGTTAGGTGTATATCAGATGGATGATTCCCTGGGCGGCATTGTCCGAGTTGCAAGCAGCACGCCAGATTACTGCGGTCATATCAAAGCCAATAATCGAATTCCATTTACAAATGGTGCTGGCAATAATGAGTATGATCGTAATATTCAAATTGCAGATCTCAATGCACTGAATGCATCGTTAGCAGTGATTAAATGGAAGAAGCTATGCGGATTTTATTCCGATATTGATCGCGAGCACTTCTGTACTTACACTATTGACGGAAATATACTCACAAATGAGGATAAACCATGAAACCAAGCCATGAGATAGCTTTTAAATTCGTTGAATTCATTCCTCCTACTCTTGAGGAAATGATCGTTTATATCTCTATTCCCTACACTACAGCAGTGCATAAATGTTGTTGCGGATGCGGGAAACAGGTCGTTACTCCTATAAGTCCGACGGATTGGAAACTCATATTTGATGGAAAGACTGTTTCGCTTGATCCGTCAATTGGAAATTGGAATTTCAAGTGTCAATCTCACTACTGGATACGAAATAATACCGTATTATGGGCAAATCGTTTATCCAATGAAACGATCAAGACAATAAGACTTCAAGACCAAGTAGTGAAGAAAAACTATTACCAATCCCCTATCACCGATGCCTCCAATCAGAAAGAACCTCCCAAAGAAAAGAAAACATTATGGCAAAAGTTCTTGAAATGGTACTCATCGTAATTCGCAAGCATACTTATAGCATAAAGGGAGACGGTTTAAATATATTGTCAAAATTATTCTGTGGATACAGGGGGAGGTTCCGGTTTGGGAAATTGCTCTGACGTAAAACAATAACCCACTGTGATATTAAGGAAAACAAGTAGAATAGAACCGCATGACTAGATGGAAGGCAACTGCCGAAAATGCAGACCTTCCGTCTTTTCGTTTTTCAAAACCTCTTTCATTTAACAACCCCCAACAAATCTGCTATGCTATAGTCGTAACGAACATATGTTCTGAACTTTGAAGACATGGAGGCATAGCGCATGAAAATATGCATTGACCCCGGCCACAGCGGCCCGGTGGAGCCGGGCGCCGTAGCCGGAAAAATCACCGAAGCGGATTTGAATCTGGCCATTGCCCTTTGCATCGGCGAAGCCCTCACGGCATTGGCCCATGGCATCACCCTCACCCGCCAGGGAGACATCACCGACACCGGACTCACTTGCCGAGCTGCTGTCGCCAATGATTGGGCCGCCGATCTTTTCCTCTCCATCCATTGCAATTCCTTTTCGTCGCCGGCCGCCTGCGGTGTCGAAACCTACCACTACGAAAATTCCTTGCCGGGCCAGGCGCTGGCTACTGCCATTCAGGCCCAACTGGTGGAGCTCGCTTACACCTTTAACCGTGGCGTAAAATCCGCCCGCTATACCGTATTGGAAGCCACCGACATGCCCGCCATCCTGGTGGAATGCGGCTTTATCTCTTCCGCCAAAGACCGGGCCATCCTGGTAAATCCCGAATGGCAGCGCAAAATCGGCCACGCCATCGCAAACGGCGTGCAGAACTACTTCGGCTAATCGCGCCACTGGCGCATAGCACATACCCTGCCGGAATCGCCCCGGCCCGACAAAACACGAAAGGAGGTTTTCAGCATGGCTGTTGTAAAAGTTCCGCAAAACGGAACCCTGACCCTGCGAGTGCAGACGGGCTTAAACGCCGCCGGTTCTCCCGTCTACGCCAAACGGAACATGACCGGCGTCAAACCCGCCGCCAGCATCGATGACGTATATGCTGTCGGTACGGCGCTGGCAGAGCTGCAGAAATACCCTTTGGCGGACATTGTTCTCACCGAGAGCAATAACCTGGTGAGCCAGTAACCGAACCCACCCGCACAAACGAAAATAACCCGAATGGAGGTGTAACGCATGGCACAGAAAAAAGTTCTGGAACTAACCTTTCGGAATACCGCCGGGAAAGAAATCACCCTTTCCCTCTCGGATCCGAAAGATGACCTGACCGCCGTCCAGGCCAATACCGTCATGGACAACATTGTGGCGAAAAACATTTTCACCACCGCCAACAACGGCGGCAACCTGACCGAAAAAGTAAAAGCCGTTGTCCGTGTGACCGACTCGGTCGCCTTGGCGTAAGAAAGGTGGAGGATGTCATCATGGGTGAACTACCGATCGTTTATGGCCCGCCGCCCAAAGATCGGGAATCGTTAAACGTGGACGAAGACGAAGAAGACCCGCAACCGGCTGCTTAAGCCCAAGCCCCATCCCCAACCCCATAGTAAGCCCCGACAAAAAAACGGAAAAGGAGCGTGCGCTGCTGGCAAACGCTCCTTTTCCCATACAGGAGGAAAAAGAAAATGGACATTGTCACCATCATCGGGCAAGTAGGCTTCCCCATCGCCGTGGCCGCCTACCTGCTCGTAAAATTTGAAAACAAACTGGACGCATTCACCCAGGCGGCGAACAACCTGGCCATCAAACTGGAGGCGCACACTGACCGCTGCCTTAAATGCCGGGAGGGACGGCCATGCAGTGCCTGCGACAAGAACTGAAAAACGAAATGCCCAAAGAAATGTCCCTGCCCCGCCCCAGCCTGTCGGCGCTGCCACTGTCCGCAAAATCGCTGACCGTCTTAAAAAACTGGCTCAAAACCGTAACATTGGCCATAAGCATGATTTACCTGATCAGCGGCGCAATATCCTGGCTGTAGCGGACATAAAAGAGCGGATGAAAAAACACACCACAAAATAGACCACAAAAACCAGACAGCCAAACCAAACAGCAAGCGCATCGCAAAACCAAACGACAAGAGCAGACCGAGCGAGAAACCATCTGGACGAGACTCACCGCCGCTGCGCCGCTGGCACGCCGCCTGCATCCGCCAGAAGCGGCATCCTTCCTCAGCCAGCACCCGTCGCGCCAGCGGCTTCGCTCCTCCGCTCGGCGCGGCGGCCTTTTCTTTTTGGCAGGGCGACACTGTTGCTGCGGCCATCCGATAATCGCTTTTATGTCGCCGGCCGCCCTGCGGGTTCGCTTCCGCCGCCCTCCGGGGATACTATCCCCTGCGACATAAACAGAGGATTATCCGACGTCCGCCCGCCGCCCTTTGCTCTCATGCACCCTATGGCCGCCGGTGTGCCTCGCTCATTCAAAGCGCCTATTTTCGTTTATCCGCCATCCATCTGTCCTACGGCGCAAAAGACGCCGCACCCTCGGCCACTCCTTGCCGCTATGCACGCCGATCCGCCATCCGCTGCGGTACGCGGCACCGGAAAACCCCGTAGGCCATCCGCAAAAGAAGGCCCATCTACGAACAGGAGGGATACGCCTCACCCGTGACCGACTGGATTCTCCAGATCGGCCACCGGTTCGGGGACCCGGGTAAGCTCCGGACCGGCGCAGCCTGCCGGCGGGCTGACGCCCTATAGGAACGCAGGCCGCCCGTCCTCCGCCACGAAACAGCCAGGAGGCGGGAGGCTACCCGGGAATCGGCTGCGGTCATATCCAGCAGGACTCGCGTTTTTTGTTCCGCCCTCTGCCCGTTGTCCCGCCCCACGTTTTCTTTCGTGCGCCATTGGCCAGGGGGAAAAGCGGCCCGCGCTCGCCGATCAGCGCGCCGGTTCATCCTGCCGCCGGCGTTTTCCTTTTTTGTTTCCAGCTACAGGGGGAGGGGTCCCCCTGTACCCCCGACAAATGGCGGGTCGGCGTGCTTCTAACGCTTCTAACATTCTTCTAACCGATTCCACCAAATCGGGTCCAAATCATCTAAAGTGACAAAAATGAATGCTTGATTTTACTGGGTTTCAGAGCCCTGCTCGATGGATTTTCTCAATTCGCATTCAAGAGGTCAGGGGTTCGATTCCCCTCGTCTCCACCAGAAAAATCAACCCTCTGCAGGTTTTCTGCAGAGGGTTTTTGTGAGTTTAGCCTGGGAACGACGAATTGCCCATATTTTTGGCCTGATTTACCCAGATATTATTGTTCGATTTTGCCGGGCGCTGTATTCGATTTTGTCGAGGGAGCAAAGGTTTCCGGGATTCTGCTGACTAATACCTCGTCCACAGACTTCAAAACTTTACCCAGGGCAGCGAGGGCGCCGGCTTTCGTCCCGACGCCACCGAAAATGCTGCTGTTGTCTGCCTGCTCAATAAATTTTCCGTTATACAGATATTTGTTTTGTGACAGATCAATGACTTTTAGCGGTAATGTGACTGTTGCCGCCGTTCCCTGATTGAAAAATGACTCCCAGCTTTTGATCAATACGGGTTGTAATTCAATATAGATAACGAAATTGATGCTTTCGCTTTTGAATGCTTCACTAATATCATTTCTTTCCGCGGTGCTGAGATCGGTAATCCCCAGTTTGGCCAGCTTTTCAACGAACGGTTTGCCGGGGACCAGCGTGTATTTTGAAGACAAAGTGCTATTGATGTTGTCAGTAATTTTCTTGCCCAGTTCGTCGTCGTAGGTGGTTTTGGCATTGTTGACAAACAGAACGGCGATTGCAGGTTTCTCGGATTCTGCAGCAAAAGCGGCCACGGCGAAAGTAAGCGTTAACAGAATGGTCCAAGCCACGATCATGGCAACCTTGTTTGAAAGTTTCATTATTGATAACAGTCCTCTCTTGTTAAATTTAAAAATTTATCCAGTGTGTCAGGATGAGTATAGCATTGTGGTTTTCGTGCAACCGTTGTCTTTTCCCTCCAATCTTCCGGAATATCAGGAAAACCACGGTGGCTGGCCGTGGTTTCGCACGTATAGATATTTATCTGTAATTTCGACGCATGGAAGAGGAATCCTGCTGAGGAGGGAAAAACTTTAGGGAAGCAGGTAACAGCAAACGGCTGCCAGGTTACTTTCCGGGGCTGATCCGTAATAGCCGCAGACTATTTAGCGTGACAATAATTGACGCTCCCATATCCGCCAATATTGCCAGCCAGAGCGTAAGCCAGCCGGGAAATACCGCGATAACGGCCACTAATTTTATTGCCAGGGCAAAGCCGATATTTTGCCGGATAATGTCCAGCGTTTTACGACTCAAACGACTTGTAAACGGCAGCATGCGGAGGTCATCCGCCATGAGGGCAATATCCGCCGTTTCAAGCGCTGTATCCGTACCCGCTCCTCCCATGGCAATACCCACAGTGGCGAGAGCCAGCGCCGGAGCGTCATTGATGCCGTCGCCAACCATAGCTACCTTACCATGCTTTTCCAGAAGTTCTTTGATGGCCATTACCTTATCTTCAGGAAGCAGCTCGGCGCGGAATTCGTCCACACCGGTCTGTAAAGCGATGGAATTCGCGGTGACTGCATTATCGCCGGTTAGCATAATGGTGTGCCGGATGTCTGCATTTTTCAAAGCGGTGATGACAGCATGACTACCTTCACGGACTTCGTCCGCAACGGCGATGATGCCGAAAAAAGATTCACGGGTGCCGACCAGCATCGCCGTTTTTCCTTCTTCTTGCAGACGGGCGATTTCCTTTTCCACGGAAGTTAAGGAAACGCCCATTTCGTTGAATAGCCGCGGATTGCCGATATATACGGTTTGACCGTTGATGCTGCCTTGCGCGCCGCGGCCGGTGAGTGCCGTGAAATTTTCCGGGGGCGAGACTTCCAGACCTTTAGTTTCCGCCGCTTTGACGATGGTCATCGCCAGCGGATGTTCCGATCTTGCTTCCAGGCTGGCCGCCATTGCCAGCAAATCGGTTCCGGAAAAATGCCCTAGCGGCAGCAGATCCGTTACCTTCGGTTCTCCTTTGGTCAATGTGCCGGTTTTGTCAAAAGCAATCGCGTTCAGAGCGGCGAATTCTTCCAAATAAATACCGCCCTTAATGAGAACGCCGTTCCTGGCGGCATTGCTGATAGCGCTTACAATGGCGATTGGCGTCGATACCACGAGTGCGCAGGGGCAGGAAACGACCAAAAGTGTCAGCCCGCGATAAATCCAGGCAGCCCAGTCATAATCCAGCAGTAACGGCGGAAGAAACATAATGCCGATAGCCAAAGTCAAGACTACGGGAGTATAGATTGCGGCAAAGCGTTCTACGAAGGCTTGCGAGGGAGCTCGCTGTCCCTGTGCCTCTTCCACCAGATGAATGATTTTCGCGATGGTTGTATCCTGTACAAGTTTAGTGACTTCCACTTCAATGAATCCATTGGCGTTCAAAGTACCGGCGTAAACTTCCGCACCCGGCCCTTTTTCCACGGGAATCGATTCACCGGTAATGGCCGCTTGGTTGATGGTCGATTCGCCTCGCAGAATAATGCCATCCATGGCGAGTTTTTCGCCGGGCCGGATCAGCATGACATCGCCAATCATAATTTGCTCTACGGGAATTTCTGTTTCGTTGCCATCGCGCCAGAGGCGGGCTGTGGCTGGGGCGATGTTCATGAGTTGCCGGATCGAGCGGCGCGCTTTATCCATCGTCCAGGCTTCAAGCATTTCCGAGATGGCGTAAAGGAAAGCAACGGAAGCTCCTTCTTCATATTGGCCAATCGCCATTGCGCCGACTACGGCAATACTCATAAGCACACTCATGTTAAAATTGAAACGGGGCAGGGCGTGGGAGGCTCTTTTAAAGTTGCCCCAACCGCCGGACACCACAGCGGCAGTATACAGTGGCAGGAAAAGCATGGATGATCCGCCCCCGCTTTCCACTCCATATGCGGTAACCAGAGCAAAGCCGGACAGGATGGCCCGCCGGAGTTCCCATTCCGGTTTTGTTTCCAACGCGGCAGAGTTAGCGGTTGGTTGAGCGGCGCAGCTCGTGATCTTATAATCTTCTTCGGCGCCCAGACGGCGGATTGCTGCTAAATCCACTGTGCCTTGCACGGTAAGTTTACCGGTCATCGTATTCAGCGACGCTTTTACAACCCCAGGAAGACTGCCTACTGCTTTCTCAAATTTCTGGGCGCAATCCATGCAGGTAATGCCGTCCACCTGATAAAGGGTGTCTGAACCCGGACGGGGGTATTCCTGTCTGGTTGTTTCGCATTTACCGGGAATTCTTTTTTGGCTGGAAATTGCACTTTGCTTGTTTGCATTATAGCCGCCGCAGCAGTGATTACTGAATGGATCCGTTACATTTTCATCAACCTGCATCGTGTTTTACCCTCCTATCGATGCTGTATATGTTCTATTCCTTGCGATAAAAGTATTTCAATGTGATCATCGTCGATGGAATACCATACCATCTTGCCTTCCTTGCGGTATTTGACCAAGCGTGCGCCACGCAGAATCCGCAGCTGATGAGATACTGCCGATTGCCCCATTTGGACCACGGCAACAATATCGCAGACGCAGAGTTCCTGCGTGGACAGGGCGCGGAGAATTTTTATCCGGGTCGGATCACCTAAAATTTTAAAAAGTTCGGCTAGCTGCTGAGTGTGCTCGTCCGAAAGCATGTCGGCTTTGGCACGGCAAATGTTCAAAGGATGTTCACACAGTTGTTCACATACGTCGCAATCCCGATCACTCATTTTATCACCGCCAATATATGAATAATTGCTCATGCGTTTATTCTATCTGATGCAGGGAGATTCGTCAATATCTCTTCGGCTAGATTTAAAATAATGGCAGTGAGAAGACAGAAACGCAGATAATGGGTATAAAAAAACAAAAATCCGCAATTCCTGCGGATAAAGCAATAAAAAGAGATTAAGATATGAGATCTGGAATATAAGGGATTTTAAACAGCATCATAGGGGATAATTTTCCAACTGATGGCCGTTACGCCTGTTTCCAAACTAATTTGACTGACGATTTTTTCCACCGCATGGTCAAGCCGTCCATTGGTGCTAAGCAGTCGGGCTTCCACCACATCTTTCGTTTTATCATCATCGGCTTCTTTACTGTGCAGCGAATGAAGTGCCAAAAGCTCACCGCTTACCATATGCAATAATAATGTGCGAATTTGTGTTTCGTACTCTGCCAGACAAGTGATTTTAATATCGTACTGGATTTCCTCTTCAGTCGAATCGGTAGGCGTTTTGTTAACTTTTTGCGCCAAAGGTCTCAAAGCAATATTTGCCAGTAAAATGGCCACGGTACCAATACATGATTCCGTAAGGAAACTGGCGCCGGCCATGGCGCCAATAGCCGCTGAACACCATAAAGTTGCTGCCGTGTTCAGTCCGCGAATGCTGAAGCCGTCTCGCATAATGACGCCCGCACCAAGAAAACCAATACCGGATACGATCTGAGCGGCTATACGGTTTGGGCTGGAGTCATTAGTGGTCATAAAGGACATCATTACAAATAAAGCCGCACCGGTGGAGACCAGAGTATTGGTCCTCAGACCTGCCGTACGCTGCCGCCATTGGCGCTCCAGACCAATGAACGAGCCTAGGACAAACGCGAAAGACAAGCGAATCACAAAATCGGTTAACGTCACTGTCTAACTCCTTTTTCCGGATTACGTTGCCGGGTTTGTTTTCTCAGCTTTTATTATGCAACAGAATCAAGCGCAATTCAACTTCTCTTCCGTTTACGGTAATTTAATCTTTTATTTACCTTATGTATGGAGGGAGGAATTCACCGGCTGTCGAAGTAGAATGCTGTTGTGCTCTGTGGCCGAAATCAGGCAATATGCGTCAGCAGGCTGGCGCAAACAAGAAATTTAAGGGAAGCAGGATGTTTTTGCATGCTAAAGATTTTCAGAAGTCACCAAGGGCAATTGAAGGAACTCAGCGTAAATGAAGTAGAAGCGGGTGCTTGGCTCCAACTGATTCAGCCGACTGAAGAAGAACTTGCGCGGGTGGTTGCACTTACCGGTACGCCCCTGGAACTGTTGCGACCGGCGCTGGACGTCGACGAGCGTTCGCGCACGGAATTGGAAGAGGAGAATATACTCATCATCACCAACGTTCCGATAATGCGCGGAGTAAACAGCTATGACACACTCCCGCTGGGAATCATCATCTGCCGGGGCTATTTTATTACGGTGTGTTCGGAACCGAATCCGGTACTGGAAGGATTCGGCGTGTTGCAGTCCCACACATTCCACACGGCAAAAAAAACCCGCCTGTTGTTTCAAATTTTGTTCCGGTCGGCAGAGCTGTATTTGAAATACTTGACGGCAATCAATCGCCGCACCGATGAAATCGAAAGCAAACTGCGCCGTTCCATGAAAAATGAAGAACTGTTCGAGCTGTTGGAACTGCATAAAGGATTGACCTATTTCCATGCTGCGTTGCGTGCCAATGGCAGCGTGATGGAACGGTTGTTCCGGCTGCGCCGCAACAATCAAATTGAACATTTAATCAAGATGTATGAAGAGGATGAAGACCTGTTAGAAGACGTCATTATCGAGAATAAACAGGCCATTGAAATGGTTGAGATGTACAGTAACATTCTCAACGGCATGATGGATACCTTTGCATCCATTATCTCCAACAACCTGAACATCGTTATGAAATTTCTGGCCTCGATGACGATTCTGATTGCGCTGCCAACAATGGTTTCCAGTTTTATGGGTATGAATGTCGACGTGCCCTTTGGTGAAAATAACGGCTTTGTCATTGCACTCACTGCCTCTTGCTTCTTAACGGTTATCGGCGCGTTTGTTCTCTGGAAAAAAGGAATGCTTTGATACCAAAAAATCAACACGGAATGGATCTCGCCGTCGCCATGCTGTTGTGAAGCGTCGGCGATTTTTTTTGAACATTTTGAGGACAATAAAGCGGCATTTGACGTTTTATTTATGAAGTAGTTTCCTTTGCAAGGTTGTGTTGTTGTCAGATAGCTTGCGAAGTTGCTCTTATTCTTAAACTTTTTCGGGCAAAATGACGCATTGAAGCCTTATAATGATCTCAGGGGTTAATACGAAGAATGTTGCGGTCGTGATCAGAGACAGGAAGTGTGGATTTTGAGAAAAATAATCGGTGTGGCGGTCCTGATTGTAATTCTTGCAGGCGGTTGCTTTTGGCAAAGAAATGCAGGGATTGACGAACCCAGGAAAAAAGAGGCGGAATCCGTATCTTCAGCTATGCTGAAACCAAAGATTCCGGGGCCGGTGGAACGGTCAGACCGTTTTGTGGAAAAGAAAAATCAGTTTGCATATCATAATCAAAAAATGCAATATATGATCATCTTTCCGGCCGAATACACTAAAACCAGCAATCAGTGGCCACTGATTCTGTTTTTACATGGAAGTTCTCTGCGTGGTCAAAATCTGGATCTGGTGAAAAGTTACGGACCCACCTGGGTTGCGGAACAACGTTCCGACTTTCCGTTTGTGGTGCTGGCGCCGCAATGTCCCGAAAATGAGAACTGGCTGAATAAGGCGGAGCTGTTGACTGGGCTACTGGATGAGGTTTTCGAAAAATATCGTATCGACCGGAATAGAGTGTATGTGACGGGGACCAGTATGGGCGGGAATGGCACCTGGCATTTGAGCAGCCGGCATCCGGAATATTTTGCGGCCAGTGCGCCGCTGGCTTCAAATCCGGTTATTCCGAGCCAATGGAATCCGCAGTTTGTGTCCATGCCGTTATGGGCGTTTCATGGTGACAAAGATCCTGTTTGTCCGCTGGAAAACGAGGAGGCAATGTTTAAAGCCCTGCATGAACAGGGCGGGACAGCGAAGCTGAGTGTTTTGCCGGATCAGGGACATGACATTGCGGGAGTATATAAAAACCCGGCACTGTACGAGTGGTTTTTGGCTCACAGCCGGCACTAAGGTATAGCGGGCAAGATCAATCCAAACGTTATATCAAAACTTTTGAACGGATGCGCAAAGAGAGGCCTTTAACATCGTTGCCGGGCACAACACTGGCGTTATCTTCGCGAATCTTTACATTTTATTTATATTGTTTGCCGAATTTTTGTCAGCCTGTTGATCCGGAAATCGTGTAGAATACACCCATAAGATAAGCCGGTGCCAGCAACTCCTGGCATCGGCTGCAGGAGGATTATCAGATGGCGGGAGACAACAAAGAAGTGCAACGCCCAGATCCGGACGAACTTCTGGAAAAAATTTCGCGGGCGAACCGGGGAAAGTTGACGGTGTTTTTGGGAGCTGCCGCAGGTGTTGGCAAAACTTATACCATGCTGGAAACTGCGCAGGAACGTCTGGCCGACGGTATTCAGGTAGTCATTGGCTGGATTGAAACCCATGGACGCCAGGAAACAGAAAAATTGGTGACGGGGTTGCCAAGGTTGCCGGCACGGCTATTGAACTATCGCGAACGGGAAATGACGGAAATGGATGTAGACGCCGTTTTGCGGCTCAAACCGGAATTGGTGCTGGTGGACGAATTGGCGCATACCAATATTCCCGGATCCCGCCATGTCCGGCGATTTCAGGACGTGGAGGAACTGTTGCAGGCGGGAATTAACGTATATACCACCGTGAATATACAGCATATCGAAAGTTTAAACGATATCGTGGCGCAAATTACCGGTGTCAGTGTCCGGGAGACGGTGCCAGACTCGGTACTGGAGCAAGCGGACACGATTCAGCTGATTGACATTCCGCCGGAAGAACTGATTAAACGGTTGAAGGAAGGAAAAGTATATATTCCCGGTCAGGCGGAACGGGCGCTGCAGAACTTTTTTCGGCCGGGCAATATCAACGCTTTGCGGGAATTGGCGTTACGCTTTACTGCCCGCCAGGTGGATGAGGAACTTAGCGATTACATGCGGGAACACCGGATTGACGGTCCCTGGCCAGCGGCGGGACGAGTGATGGTCTGCGTCAGTGCCAGTCCTTTTTCCACGCAGCTTATCCGGGCTGCCCGGCGTTTAGCCGATGGCCTGCAGGCGGACTGGCTGGCGGTGTACGTGGAATCCTCCCGAAAAATGACGGAAGCGGAACGAAATCGCGTTGTCCGTAATCTGCGGCTGGCGGAAGAGTTGGGTGCTAAAACCCTGACGGTAGTCGGCCCCGATCTGGTCAGTGAAATGCTGGAAGCGGCTCGCAGCCACAATGTGAACGCCGTGGTGGTCGGAAAACCAAGACATAGCCGGTGGCGTGACTGGCTGAAAGGATCCGTGGTGGATGATCTCATCCGCAGAAGTGGTGGCATCAATGTTTACGTGATCCAGGCCGGCGCGGAGCAGGAAGCGGCGGTACCCGCGAAAACAGAGGCGGTGCGCATGCAGCTTAATTGGCGCTCGTTCTGGGGCGGTGCGGGAATGAGCGCGTTGGTCACGGCCTTTTGCTGGTTTCTGTCGGAACGTCTGGAAACGGTAAATATCGCCCTGCTTTATCAATTGCCAGTAATTTTCAGCGCTTTTTGGTGGGGGCGCTGGCCTGCTTATGCTACGGCACTGCTTTGCGTACTTTCTTTTGATTATTTGTTTGTGCCGCCTTTTTTTGAATTCACGGTTGCCGATATCCGGTACATCTGGAGCTTTGGTATTTTTATGCTGGTGGCTTTCGTATTGGGGGGACGCACTGAGGCCTTGCGACAGGAAGCAACGGTTGCTCGTTCCCGCGAGAAAAGCACCCGGGCTCTTTATGAATTTAGCCGCGAAATTGCGGCGGTTATTGATATGGACACGATTGCCCGGGAGTTGGCCCGACGGGCTGCAGATACCTTGGAGCGGCCGGTGGCGCTGTTACTGCCGGAGTCCGATGGAAGACTGGGGTCGCGGGCGTATTACCTTCCCGGAGCAAACGACGGCGCACCGATCATAGCGGATAATCCGCTGGTGGCGGATGCGGGCGAAATGGCAGTGGCGGTCTGGGTTTATGAACATGGCCAGGCAGCCGGACGATCGACCGAAACTCTGCCGGGATCCAGTAATTTGTACCTGCCGCTGCGCACCCGGGAAAAAGCGGTTGGGGTATTAGGTATTGGCTTGGGAGGAAAATTGGTAACTTCCGAGGAGCGGCGGCTGATTGATGCCTGGGCGGGATTGGCGGCAATGGCCATGGAAAGAGTCAGTTTGGCGGAAAAGGCCCGGGAAGCGGCGTTGTTGGCTGAATCGGACCGGTTGCGCACCGCGCTGTTTAATTCCATTTCTCACGAATTGCGTACGCCATTGGCTTCTATCATCGGTTCTGTCTCGACTTTACTGGAGGGTGAAACCGTGTATACGTTGAAAGAGCGGCAGGAATTACTGGAAGCGGTGCAGGAAGGGGCTGCCAGAATGGAACGGGTAGTGTCCAATTTATTGGATACGGCTCGTCTGGAAAGTGGCATGCTGCAGCTCAAACATGATTGGTGCGATATGGAAGACATCGTCGGTTCGGCTTTGCGGCGGATGGGCGATCATCTGCGGGGGCGACGTATCAATACTCAAATGACAGCCGATTTGCCTTTGTTTCGCGGTGATTGCGTGTTGCTGGAGCAAGTACTGATCAATCTTCTGGACAATGCGCTAAAGTATTCACCCCAGACCGCAACAGTGGACATTGCCGTAAAATTTACCGGCGATGCCATCCAAACGACGGTGACTGATACTGGCGCCGGTATTCCGGAAGCTGACCTGACACAAGTTTTTGATAAGTTTTACCGGGTGCGTCAACCACAAAAATCTGTGAGCGGAACCGGTTTGGGCCTGTCCATTTGCAAAGGCATCGTCGAGGCTCACGGCGGTTATATATGGGCGGAAAACCGGACAGAGGGGGGCGTAATGCTTTCGTTTACGATACCGGTTGGGACGAATGAGAAACCCAGGCCCTTACCGGAAAAGGGGGAAGGCTATGACGACGGATAAAGGAATCCAGGTTTTGGTGGTGGATGATGAACCACAGATTCGGAAATTGCTGCGGGTGGCCCTTACTGCCCATGGTTACAAAATTAGCGAAGCGTCCGACGGACAAGAAGGAATTCATCAGGCGGCGTTGACAAATCCGGAAATGGTGATTGTCGATTTGGGATTACCGGATATGGATGGCAAAGAAGTGGTCCGGCGGATCCGGGAATGGTCAAGTGTTCCCATTCTGATTTTGTCTGCCCGGGATCAGGAAGAAGAAAAAATCGCAGCGCTGGACTTGGGGGCGGATGATTATGTGACCAAACCTTTCAGCATCGGCGAATTAATGGCCCGGATGCGGGTTGCGCAAAGACGGCTTGCTGTAAACGAGGACGGGGAAGCGGTGGTCACCTGTGGGGAGTTGGTGATTGATTTGGCACTGCGCAAGGTGACAGTCAGCGGCCAGGAAGTTCATTTGACACCGACCGAGTACGACATTATGAAAGTGCTGGCGCAGCATGCCGGACGGGTGCTGACTCACAAACAACTGTTGAAGGCGGTGTGGGGTACGGCTTACAATGAAGATACCCATTATATTCGTGTCTACATTGGCCAGCTAAGACGGAAATTGGAGGAAAATCCGGCCAGACCCCGTTACATTGTCACGGAATCAGGCATTGGGTATCGTTTGCTGGGACGTTAATCAATGAATTCGTTATCAAAAAGGCGTGGGGAGGAAACTCCCCGCGCCTTTTTGGTTTAATAAAAATTTTTACATTTCCTTTACGCTGCCGGTCTTTTCTTTTACCCCGTGTTTACCGGCAATAGGAGTACACTGAAGACAGAACCCGGGAGCGGGATGTAAAAGGGAGGCGCCAAGAAATATGATCGACTACTGGCTGGGAGGAATCACGGTCTTGCTGTTAACGGTCTATCTGATTTATGTATTATGGAAACCGGAGGAATTTTGAGATGATGAGCGATTTTATTCTGTTTGCTGTCTTTATCGTTGTCCTGCTGCTGGCCGCCTGGCCGCTGGGGCAGTATATGAGCAACGTATTTTCCGGAAAGGAAACTTTGTTTGATCCGGTTTTCCGGCCGGTGGAGAATTGGATTTACCGGATAGCCGGTGTACAGCCGGCGCAGGAAATGAACTGGCGCCAATATGCCGGAGCGATAGGCTGGTTTTCACTGGCCGGATTGCTGGTTTTGCTGGCAGTGCAGAGCTTTCAGGGCTATCTGCCTCTCAATCCGGAAAAACTGCCGGGGATTTCTCCCTGGGATCTGAATTTGAATACGGCAGTCAGCTTTTTAACCAATACCAACTGGCAGGCCTATGGCGGTGAAAGCACCATGAGCTATTTTACCCAGATGACGGTGCTTACTGTGCACAATTTTCTTTCTGCGGCTACCGGCCTGGCCGTTGCTGTGGCGCTGATCAGAGGGTTAACCCGGCGTAGTGCTGGCTTGATTGGCAATTTTTGGGTAGATATGGTGCGCAGCGTGGTTTGGATTTTGTTGCCGCTGTCGCTGGTGTTTTCGCTGGTACTGGTTCAGCAGGGCGTGCTGCAGAATCTGGCGCCGTACATTACGATCCAAACGCTGGAGGGAGGGACGCAAACCATGGCCATGGGGCCGGTGGCGTCCCAGGAAGCGATTAAAATGCTGGGAACCAACGGCGGCGGTTTTTTCAATGCCAATTCCGCCCATCCCTTTGAAAATCCCACGCCGTTGGTCAACTTCCTGCAAGTGTTGAGCATTTTTCTGGTTCCTACGGCGCTGCTGTTTACCTTCGGCCATATGGCCGGGGACCGGCGTCAGGGATACAGTGTTCTGGCGGCCATGTTTCTGTTGTTCGGAATCATGCTGGCCGGTACTTATGCCAGCGAGAGCGGGGGAAACCCGATTCTGGCCGGTGCCGGGATGGCAGAACCCACTGCAATGGAGGGAAAAGAAGTCCGTTTCGGCATTGGCGGATCCGCTTTGTTTGCCACAGTGACCACCAGTGCTTCCTGTGGTGCTGTCAATTCTATGCATGACAGCTACACCCCGCTGGGCGGACTCTTTCCAATGTTGCAGATGATGCTGGGAGAGGTGGTGATTGGCGGCGTTGGTGCCGGCTTCTACGGTATGATCAGTCATGTGTTCATTACTGTGTTCATCGTCGGCTTGATGGTCGGTCGCACGCCGGAGTATCTGGGTAAAAAAATCGAAGCCAGGGAAACCAAGCTGGCAACCATTGCTATTTTACTGCAGGCTGTGACCATTTTGGCACTAAGCGGGGTGGCGGCGGTGAGTGAAGCGGGAACCAGTGCGTTGGCCAACCCGGGACCCCACGGGCTGAGTGAGATTTTATACGCCTTTTCTTCCGGCGTGGGCAATAACGGCAGTGCGTTTGGCGGACTGTCGGCCAATTCTCCTTTTTATAATCTGCTGATGACGGTTGCCATGCTTATAGGGCGCTTCGGAGTCATTATACCTCTGCTGGCCATTGCCGGCGGTCTGGCCGGGAAAAAAACCGTGCCACCGGGCGCGGGAACCTTTCCCACTACAGACTGGCTGTTTAGTGTGTTATTGGTCGGCGTGGTGCTGATCATCGGGGCGCTGACATTTCTGCCGGCGCTGGCTCTGGGACCCATCGTCGAACATTTGCTGATGCTGCGGGGTGTCAGTTTTTAGAAGGAGTGAAAAAGTATGAGCGTTCGTAAAAATTTTGACCGGCAAATCCTGATGGAATCCTGCCGAAACGCGGTAGTCAAGCTGGATCCCCGGGTTCAGTGGCGCAACCCGGTAATGTTTATTGTTTATGTGGGAGCCGTTATTACCACGGGATTTATGATCCGGGAAGGGATCGGCGGTGCGGATCTGGCGTTTACCGCGCAACTGGCATTCTGGCTTTGGGGTACCGTGTTTTTTGCCAATCTGGCCGAAGCCATTGCCGAAGGCAGGGGAAAAGCCCAGGCCCAGGCATTGCGCAAAGCCCGTACCTTAACCAAGGCGAACCGGATTGACGGCCAGGGGATTCAGAGCGTTGACGCGGCAAACTTGCGTAAGGGAGATCTGGTGCTGGTTAGCGCCGGCGAATTCATTCCCGGCGATGGAGAAATTGTTGAGGGAATAGCATCGGTGGACGAAAGTGCCGTTACCGGAGAATCAGCGCCGGTGATCCGGGAAGCGGGCGGCGACCGGTCGGCGGTGACCGGCGGCACGCGGGTTTTGTCCGATTGGATAAAGATTAAAATTACCGCCAATCCCGGCGAAACATTCCTGGACAAAATGATTTCCCTGGTTGAAGGCGCCAGACGGAAAAAAACTCCTAACGAGATTGCGCTGACCATCTTGCTGGTCGGGCTGACTATTATTTTTCTGGCGGCAGTGGCCGCTATTGAGCCGTTCGCCATATATTCCGGCGCCGCAGTACCGGTCATTTTGCTGATTGCGCTGTTGGTTTGCCTAATTCCTACAACTATTGGCGGTTTGCTCAGTGCCATCGGCATTGCCGGTATGGACCGCTTGCTGAAACGGAATGTGTTGGCCATGTCTGGACGGGCGGTGGAAGCGGCCGGTGATGTGAACGTTCTGCTGTTGGATAAAACCGGCACCATCACGTTGGGCAATCGGATGGCCGCTGCGTTTATCGCTGCCCCAGGGATCACGGAAGCCCAACTGGCGGATGGAGCCCAACTGGCGTCGCTGGCGGATGAAACGCCGGAAGGGCGCAGCGTAGTGGTGCTGGCCAAGGAAAGATTCAATTTGCGAGAGCGGGATCTGGCGGACCTGGGGGCGGAATTTGTGCCTTTTACCGCTCAGAGCCGGATGAGTGGCGTCAATTTGCGGGCGCAGCAAATCCGGAAGGGGTCCATTGACGCCATTGAACAATATGTCGACCGGCAGAACGGGCATATCCCCCCGGAAGTCCGCGCGGTTTGCGAGGATATTGCCAAATCCGGCGGGACGCCGCTGATTGTGGCGCAGGACGCGCTGGTGCTGGGTGTCATTCATCTTAAGGACATTGTCAAGGGCGGCATTAAAGAACGGTTCCGGGATTTGCGGCAGATGGGAATCAAAACGGTAATGGTTACGGGCGACAATCCCATGACCGCCGCAGCCATTGCCGCAGAAGCCGGTGTGGATGACTTTTTTGCTCAGGCGACGCCAGAGGCTAAATTACGGCTGATTAGGGAGTATCAGGAAAAAGGATTGCTGGTGGCAATGACCGGTGACGGTACCAATGATGCACCGGCTCTGGCTCAGGCTGATGTGGGGGTGGCGATGAACAGCGGCACCCAGGCGGCCAAAGAGGCCGGTAATATGGTGGACCTGGACAGCAATCCCACCAAATTGATCGAAATTGTGGAAATCGGCAAACAACTGCTGATGACCCGGGGCGCGTTGACCACTTTCAGCGTGGCTAACGATGTGGCCAAATACTTTGCTATCATCCCGGCCATGTTCGCCGCCACTTATCCGGAGTTGGGGACATTTAACGTCATGGGACTGGCTACGCCGCAAAGCGCTATTTTGAGCGCTGTGATCTTTAACGCGCTGATCATTGTCGCGCTGGTGCCGCTGGCGCTGCGCGGCGTCACTTACCGGCCGGTGGGAGCCGGCGTAATCCTGAAACGCAATATACTGATCTATGGAGTGGGGGGGCTGGTTGTCCCTTTTATCGGCATTAAACTCATTGACTGGATTATCGTAGCGCTGGGGTGGGTGTAGATGAACGAGAAGCGTAACACATGGATCCAAACCGGTGATACCATTCGCCTGCTGCGCCTGCAGCATAAACTGACGGTAGCACAGTTAGCTGAACGTAGCGGCGTTTCTATAGAAGCCATTGATCATTATGAGAATAATGTTTGGCGTCCCGGAGAGGAAATAATGGCACGTCTGGCGACGGTTTTTGGTATCACGGCGGCGGAATTTGCCAACGGTGTCAGTATCCTTTATGAAGAGGACCAAGATGTATTGTTAGTGAGTCATCTGGGGAGCAATCGAATCAGGGTTATTGGCCGCATCAAAATGCCAAATCCGATCGATGGTGGATGGGAGGGAAACAAACATGTTTAGAAAATTTATCGGGGCATTAACGATGCTCTTGACGTTAACGATGTTGACCGGATTTGTATACCCGTTGGTTGTCACCGGACTGGCGCAAAGGCTTTTTCGGCAACAAGCCAGTGGTTCGTTACTGTACAAAGATGGAATCGTTGTCGGTTCCCGGTTGATCGGACAAAATTTTACCCTGGCCGGCTATTTTCATGGTCGGCCGTCAGCGGCGGGCAGTGATGGCTATGACGGCAACAGCTCCGGAGGATCTAACCTGGGACCGACCAACAGGAAATTAGTCGACGCCGTGCGGGAAAGGGTTGCCCAGGTCCGGGAGGAGAATCATCTGGATAATCGTGTTGCGGTTCCCGCTGATTTGGTTACCGCGTCCGCCAGCGGTCTGGATCCCGATATTTCAACCGCTGCTGCGTATCTGCAGGTGGAGCGGGTGGCCCGGGAACGGAGCCTGCCAGCTGCGCTGGTGTACAGCTTGGTTGACAGTCAGCAAAAGGGACGGCAGGGCGGATTTCTCGGTGAACCGCGCGTCAATGTACTGGAATTGAATTTGGCGCTGGATGGGCTGCAGAAACCATAAAATCGATTGCAGACCATGATTTGCACATAAACAAGGCAGGAGTTTTATGGTGAAAAGCCATAAAACTCCTGCCTTATACATAGAACAGGCAGCGGCATTCGTCACAGTAGTTAAAGGGACAGAATTAGCCGAGTTTGGTTGAACAGAGAGATTTGATGCGGATAATTATTTCTGCCGTCAGGTAAGTTGCCAGCAGACAGACGGCGCTGACCAGCAGATATTTCGCTGCGATGGCCATATCAAGCTTTTGCGCCGCGTAGGCCACGGGCAGAACGACCGCTTGGTGGATGTAATAGATCGTGTAAGAAGTCAGCGACAGCCGCCGCCATAAATAGCCGCTGCCGTTCATTTTGTGCTGAAAGAACGCCAACAAGGTAAACACCATGCCGAGACAAAAGAAAGAATGCAGCACGGCGTGACCGGCTTTTAACAGGCTGGTTGGCGGAACCGGGAAGGAAAGGCGGTATAACAGGAATATCACGGCGAACAAAAGGGTAATCAGACTCCATTGCCGCAGTGAAGGGCGATAGCCGGCCGCGGTAAACCAAGCATTGCGCCAGGCATGAATACCGAGCAGGAAATACGCAAGATACAGCAGCAGGCGGGAAGGCTGAAAGGCAATGACATAGAGCTGGTTGAACCACAGATCCGCCGGCGCGACCAACGTGGCCAGCCAGAAGGTCGTCGCAGTGATTGCGCCGAACCCCAGAAAAAGAGGAACTGTCGGGTCGGTGGGCTGGGCCTTGGCCCGGAGCAGAGCCGGCCTGAAGCGATAAAGGCTGACAGCCAGCAGATAAAAATAAAACAACAGCCCCAGAAACCAGTAATGGGCCTGGTTGAAAATTTTGGGAGTAAAAAACATCGTTTGCCAAAAAAACAGGTACGCGGGCGGCGTGGCGGAGCGGCTGAACCAGATCATATAGGTGATGGCGGGGGCTAACAGCAGAACGCCGGCGATCCAGGGCAGAACGATCCGGTTGATTTTATTGCGGAAAAAGGCGGAAACAGAGCCGCGCTGCAGGACCGGGACGGTAAAGTAACCGGCAATCAGGAACATCGTGGGCATGATAAATACGTCGACCAGCATAACGAAAGCGGTGAAAAAAAGGCTTTGCTTTATATCGATAACATACCACCATTCCAACGGTGGAAACATATAGCCGAGGGAAACGTGAAAGGCGATAACCAGCAAAATGATAAACGAGCGCAGATTGTCGAGGAAATACAGGCGGGCTTTGGCGGGTGCACTGGTTGTCATGAGTGGTAAAACCTCCTTGTAGGTAGTGGTGGGCACCGATTTGCTGATGACCGGCGTAACAAAAAATGGTAGGAA
>DATMYQ010000028.1:0-3244 GCA_035560935.1 Patescibacteria group bacterium
GTAAATTTATTATCAAACGAGGTGTTTTCGTGCTCGATTCCATCGATTCAAAAATCATCCGTCGTTTAAGTGAATATGGTCGAAGCACCTGGGCCGAACTGGGTACTCTGTTGAATCTTTCCGCGCCGGCGGCGGCGGACCGCGTCCGTCGTCTGGAAGAACGCGGCGTCATTAAGGGTTATACCGCGCTGATCAATCCCGAAGCGGCCGGTTACGGACTCATGGCCTTCATCACCGTCGCGCTCAGCACTCCGGAACATCGTCCGGCGTTCCTGGCTTGGCTGGAACAGACTCCCGAGATTGTAGAATGCCATCACATCGCCGGAGAAGGCGATTACCTGCTCAAAGTGCGCTGCCCAAAAATCCAGGATCTGGAGCGGCTGATTTCCCTGCAGTTAAAGTCTTTACCGGGAATCAACGGCACCCGGACCACTATAGTCCTTTCCACCTGCAAAGAAACCGGACGTCTGCCTTTGAACGAGGAATAAGTATATAATAAGGGAGGCTTCTTGATGCTCGCTGCCTATTTAGTCAAAGGCCTTTTTATCGGATTCTCCATCGCTGCGCCCGTCGGCCCCATCGGACTGCTGTGCATCCGGCGCACCTTAAGCGCCGGACTTCTGGTGGGACTCCTCTCCGGTCTGGGCGCCGCCACCGCCGATGCTATTTACGGATTGGTCGCCGGTTTGGGACTGACCATGGCGTCCGGCTTTCTGCAAGCCCAGCAAGCCTGGCTGCGGGGCTTCGGCGGCCTGTTTCTTTTGTTTTTGGCCTATAAAAATTTCCATGCAAAGCCGGCGGAAACCAACGGCGTATGCAAGCCTTCCACTCTGGCCCGGGCGTATCTGTCCACCTTTTTGCTCACACTAACCAATCCCATGACTATTTTTGCCTTTGCCGGAATTTTCGCCGGTCTGGGCATGGCCGACAGCGGCACATCCTTCCCCCGTGCGGCAACGCTGGTCGCCGGCGTATTTACCGGTTCCGCCCTCTGGTGGCTGTTTCTTTGCGGAACGGTGGAAAAGCTGCGCGACCGCCTGGGTGCCCGTCAATATCAGATGGTGAACCGTCTGGCCGCTCTGCTGATCGGGATTTTCGGAGCCGCGGCGCTGGGGAGTTTGTTCGAAATATAAAGGAGTTTACTATATGGAAATTTTCGCCATCGGCGATTTGCATTTATCGGGGAATCCCCCGCAAAAAACCATGGAAATCTTCGGCGACCACTGGAAAAACCATTGGAACGCCATCCGGCGCAATTGGCAGGACCAGGTCCGCGACGACGATGTGGTTCTGCTGGCCGGAGATACTTCCTGGGCGATGAAACTGCCGGACGCGCTTGTAGATTTAGAAAGCATCAGGCAGCTGCCCGGAAAAAAAGTCATCATTCGCGGCAACCACGATTACTGGTGGCAAACCGTCAGCAAAATGACGCAGGCCGTACGCGGCGAGATCTTTTTTTTGCACAACAATTATTACGCCGCCGGCAGCTGGGCCGTCTGCGGCAGCCGCGGCTGGCTCTGCCCCCAGGAACCCTCGTTTACGGAAGAAGACACGCCCATCTATCAACGGGAGCTCCTCCGTTTGGAAACGTCGCTGCAGGCAGCCCGCCGCGCAGGCTTCGCAAACCTGCTGGTGATGCTTCATTATCCGCCGTTCACGCCGGAGCCGCAGGCGAACCCGTTAACCGCTCTGTTGGCAAAGTATCAAGTGTTCCGTTGCGTGTACGGCCATCTGCATGACGAATCGATAAAACTCGCCTTCAATGGTTCTTTTCAGGGAATCGACTACCGTCTGGTGTCCTGCGACGCCCTGAATTTTTCCCTGCTGCGGCTGCTTTCCGTCTGAAAGCTTCCCCGGTCAGCGGTTTACAGCCCTGACGCCATCACCTATAATGAGAACAATCCTTAAAATACGTTCCAGTATTCTCCCAGAATACGCTGCATCAGGTCAAAATACAGCAGCACTCCGGCAATGACCAGCAAAAGACCGGCAATGCGCTGCAGCCAGGGCAGCAGACCGTAGAACAGCCGCAGCCGCGAAGCGATCCGGTCGCACAGTAGCACCAGCGTCAAAAACGGAATGGCAAATCCCAGCGTATACACCAGCAGCAAAAAAGCCCCCTGCCCTATGCTGGCGCTTGTTCCCGCGTACATAAGCACCGCCGCCAGAATCGGTCCGGTGCAGGGAGTCCAGCCGGCGGTGAAGGCAATGCCCATCGCGAAGGCGGCAGCCGGCCCCCGAAAGACCCGCTGCAAACCTGGCCGGTATTCTCTTTCCAGCCAGGAAATCCGGAACAGGCCCATCATCAGAAAACCCATCACGATGATGAACACAGCACCGAGCTTCCGCATCGGCTCCTGGTATTCGCCAAATAGCTGCCCCAGGTAGGATGCCGTGGCTCCCATCAAAATAAAAACCACGGCAAACCCGGCCATAAAACTCAATGAATTCCCCCATCGCCGGGCGGACGAAGATTTGCCGTCTCCGCCCAGTCCGGTCAGAATGGCGCTGTAGGCCGGGAGCAACGGCAGCACACATGGCGAGAAAAACGACAATACTCCGGCTATAAATACGGAAAGCAGAGATAAACTCTGATCCACCATAGTGTCATACCGCCTTTACAAATCTTTAAGTACGGCTTCCAGTTCACTGGCGGTTACGGCTCCTGCTTTACGGTGGCGAATCACGCCGTTGCGGTCGACAACGACCGTGGTGGGTATCGCCGTAACTCGAAAGGATTTAGCTACCTCACCGTCTAAATCCGTCAGAACCGGTATTGTGTACTGATTCTGCTGCATAAAATCACTGACCTTGCTCACTGGTTCCTGAATATTCACCGCCCAAAAATCCACCTTTTCCTTATGAGCAGCGGCAAACCGGTTCAGTTCCGGCATCTCCTCCCGACAGGGCGGACACCAGGTAGCCCAGAAGTTGATCACCAGCGGCTTACCCGCCGCCGCTACCGTCACTTTACCACCATTTAATGAGGCCAGGGAAAATACCGCCAGAGCCTTCCCCGTGGTGACGCCCGTTTCCGTTTTCACCGCCGGCGGCTCTGTTTTATTCACCGCCGAATCCTCCGCGCCGCTGCGGGAGCATCCCGCCAAACCCAAGCCAGCCGCCCCCAATAACAGGGTAACCAGCAAAAAACACAGATTTTTTTTCATGATGCACCTTCTCTCTGACCCTTCACAGGTCACCTGTACCCATTAGAAATATATTCGTTATTATATGTTCATTTCTT
>DATMYQ010000029.1:0-2953 GCA_035560935.1 Patescibacteria group bacterium
AACAGCGACTGTCCGGATTTTGAACTCCGAACAGCCTGCGTTTTTTTATGAATTTTTCCCGGAAACTCACTACATCCACGCCGTTCCTGCATGCAAAATACCGCTTGTGTTTGACCGCTGTCACCCTTTTTATGACGACAACTCTCCGGTACCGGTCTTTATCAGGCCCAGTTTTTGCATCACCTGCACCAGTTTTTCCGTGTCGACCGGTTTGGCGGCATAGGCCTCGCAGCCGATAGCAAACGCTTGCTGCACATATTCGGTTTCGCCCAGGGCGGTAATCATAATCGCCTTTACACGATTTTCCGTGGCAACACCGTTTTCCTTTTCGAGGGTCCGTATCGTTTTCAGAACCTTGACGCCATCAACTTTAGGCATCATAATGTCCAGACAGACGAGGTCATACGGGTTTTTCTCCTTGACCGACAGTAAAAATGCATCCAACGCTTCCAGTCCGTCCACAGTCAAATCGCACTCGCCATATTGCGACAGAAATTTCAAAAGGAACCTTCTGCTGGTGCCATCATCTTCCGCAATTAATATTCTCATACTTACACTTTACACTCCTTTATGATATGTTTGACGGTTTAAACAATTCGTCAACCAAACCGCTGAGTTGAACAATATGCTCACCGGCTTTCTGGATATTGCCCCTTCGTACGGCCAGTTCAATCTTAAATGCGACACTTTTCAACTCTTCCTCATTGATTTTAATGGCCAATTCCTTGATCTGGTGAGCAATATCCTCCGTTGTGGCAAGATCGTGATTGCCGGCGGCAACGATCAGCTGCCGGACTTCTGTGATGATCTGCGACCATATAGGTGATGACTCGGAAGTTACGGCCTGCACCGGCGGTGCGATTCGCTGGATATCACCGGTTTCATTAATCCATATATTACTGGCAGTTAATGCTCCCTGCCGGCTTTGACGCTGAGAAAATTCCTCCAGTTTGCTGAAAAGCTGATGCAGTTGCACCGGTTTGGCGATATACTCGTCCATACCCGCCGCCAAAAAACGTTCCCTGTCTCCAGACAACGCATGCGCGGTCAGCGCAATGATCGGAACATGTTCGCGGGTATTCAGTTCCGCTTCCCGGATTCGCCGTGTGGTTTCTATACCATCAATCTCGGGCATCTGAATATCCATCAGGATGACGCCATATTGGTTACATTTTAGCATGTCCAGCGCATCGCGGCCATTTTTTGCCAATTCCACATTATGTCCCATTTTGTTCAGCAGTCTCATGGTGCTGGTCTGGCTGATCACATCATCCTCAACCAGAAGAATATTCAATGGCACGCTGGCTTGAATATCGTCGAACTCCTGCAGGGGGTCACTCTCCACTTCAGCGCCCACTTTACACTTTATTGTGAAGTAGAAGGTGCTGCCCTGATTTTTTTCGCTCTCTACCCACAGCGTGCCGCCCATGATTTCCACCAGGCGTTTCGAAATAATCAACCCTAACCCGGTCCCGCCAAAGCGCCGGGTGATAGAACTGTCCACCTGGCTGAAGGTTTTGAAAAGCTTGTCCATTTCCTCCTGGGCGATGCCAATCCCCGTGTCGGCAACCGAAAATGTCAGCGTCGCCTCCTCTCCCCGGACAATGGCTTCGGTGATGGACAATGTCACGGCACCGTTTTTCGTAAACTTGATGCCGTTGCCAATCAGATTATCCAACACCTGGCGCAGACGATTGGGATCGCCGGTTATAACCGCCGGAGCCGCAGCACATACTGAGGAATTCAGCGCCAGTCCCTTGCGCATTGCACTGGGGGCGTGAGAGCGAATAAGTTCATCAGTCAGGTTTCTGACGGCAAAATTGATGTTTTCGATGGTGACCTTTTCCGCTTCCAGCTTCGAGAAGTCCAGGATATCGTTAATGATGAGCAGCAATGATTTCGCACATGATTTGGCAATGACCAGATTCTCTTTTTGCTCGGCGTGGAGTTCCGCCAGTAAGGTCAGATCGATCATGCCGACGATGCCGTTGATCGGCGTCCGGATTTCATGACTCATGTTGGCCAAAAATTCACTTTTGGCTTTGTAGGCCAGTTCCGCTTCTTCCTTGGCTTTTTTGAGCTCCTTCTCGGCAATTTTTCGTTCGGATATATACCGGTTTAATCCCTCTTCCGCCGTTTTGCGGTCGGTAATGTCCAGACCCATGCCGATATATCCTTCCGGAATGTCGTCCATGTTGTAGTACAGGCGATTGACGCAATACAGCCAGCGATATTGCCCGTTTCGGTTCAGTACCCGAATTTCACGGTCTTCCAAATCCCTCGCGTTATCCGTCTGTATTTCCGGAACATAATATTTTTTCCGGTCATCGGGATGGACACGCTCCAACCAGCCGTATCCCAGCGCCGCCTCGACCGGCTGGCCGGTAAATTCATGCCAGTTCCGGTTGAAATAGTCGTTCTCACCGTTAAAATTACTGCGCCAGATAATCGTGGGAAAGCTTTCAAAAATCTTCATATAAAAGTTGCGGGACTGGACCACAGCCATCTCTTGTTGTTTATTGGCGGTGATATCCGCCAGTGTCACCATCACGTGCATACGATTTTCGACCATGATCGGTGTCACGCTGGCCCGCAGCCAAAAAGATATTTTGCGGTCATGGTTGTTGAAACTGTGTTTGTACTCTATGCCTGCGGTAATCGATCCTCCGAACGCGTGCAAAACCGCTGTCCGTAACGGGCAAGCCGGACATTGCACCGATCCGTAGCTGCAGCCCCGGGAATCTTCCGTACTGCCGGTGCAGCCAAAACCATTGCCAAAGCTTTTCCCCAATACGGTATTGCGGGTTTTGTGCAATAATTTCAGCGCAGTATCGTTGACTTTGTTAATCATCCTGGTCTCGTCGAGAATAAACATGCCGACGGGGGCGGCATTAAATATGGCGAGCAGATTCACTTCTTCATTACGGCATTTTTGTTCCAATATCTGGTATTT
>DATMYQ010000030.1:0-4226 GCA_035560935.1 Patescibacteria group bacterium
ACGTTAAGTATTTCTTCCTGTCAATCACTTTTTTACTTTTGTTTGCAAAATGCAGTTTTAGTAAAGACTCTCATAAAAAACAGACAAGGCTCTTTTATAGAGCCCTGTCTGTTTTTTATGAGAGTCTTTCAGGTTTATTAAAAGTTGTTGTTAAACGGATTTTACTCCATTCACCTGGGCATCGGAATTACTGGGAACAAATTTTTTGTTGTTCAGTGCCAAAGTGATCAATAAACCCAGGAACAGCAGCACGGAAGCAGCCATAAAAGTATACTGGGTTGCCTGAGCGGCAAAATTATCCTTTAGAAAAGCCACAATCTGCGGTCCAACAATACCGCCACAGCCCCAGGCAGTCAGCACGGTCCCGTACATTACCGGCATCAGCCGGGAACCAAACGAATCCAGAATAAACGAGGGCATTGCGCCAAAACCGCCGCCGTAGCAAAGCAGGATGTAGCAGACCAATACACCAAAGATCATCGGGCTGTCAACAAACATCAGGGCAATAAAAACAACCAGCTCTGTACCCAACAGCGCCCGAAAGGTTTGCACCCGGCCAATTTTATCCGACAAACCGCCCCAGAAAAAGCGTCCAACACCGTTAAAGATCGAGCTGATAGCGATCAGCGTCGCTCCGGAAGCCGCCAGACCGGCAATTACCTTGGGATCAGACAAAGTAGCCGGATCCATCGTCTTTTTCAGCAAGTCCTGCAACAAAGGAGACTGGAAGCTGATAAACATAATACCGGCAATAATGTTAAAGAAAAACACCGTCCAGATCATCAAAAATTTACTGGAAGTCAAACATTGCTTAGAAGTCACACTGTCATCAGCTGCCTGTGATCCGGCAGAAACCACCGGTGGAGTATAACCAGCCGGAACGTAGCCCGCCGGAGGATTCACCAGCAGATAGCCAGCCGGCAGGGTAATAACATACATAATTGCACCCACGTAGGAGAATACCAAAACCAGGTTGCCATTCGTGATACCCATGAAAATCGGCGCCAGTATTTTCGCCATGATTAACGCGCCGAAGCCAAAGCCCATAACCACCATACCGGTAATAAAACCTTTTTTGTCTGGAAACCATTTGGCCGCTGTGGCCACCGGCGTAACGTAACCCAGACCTAAACCCATACCACCAATAACACCATAGCCCACATAGAGCAACACCAGACTTTTAATCGAAAGTGCATACGCCGCAATCAGATAGCCGGTACTAAACAAAAAGCCACCTGTCATCGCCAGCTTACGCGGTCCGTATTTGGGAAGATTGATCCCCCCCCAGGCTGCAGCCAATCCAAGAAAAAAGATTGCCAAACTAAACGCCCACGCTGCTTGTGAGTTAGACCAGTTGTTTGCCGCCATAACCGGTTGCTGAAAGAAGCTCCAGGCATATACTGTTCCCAGGCAAACCTGCAGTAAAGTGCCCATGATGGCAATCAGCCACCGATTAGGAAGGCTTTGCGATTGTGTTCCCATTTGTTGTCCTCCTTTTCTGACATTTTTCATTCCCAGTATAATCCGTTTGGCAATGCTGACACGAATGCAATGTTCTGAATCGCTCAAAAATTCATCCGAGTTGTCGTATACAGTACCTGAATCGTCCGTGCAAATACCACATTTTGTATATGAAAACCTTCATTTTCACGCAACAAAATGCCAATTATCAGTGACACCGGCACGATGTATAATACATTTGTCAGGTCAATTAACATACTGAAAAATCCGTGTGCAGCAGAGTCCAACCCGCGCCGGAAATGGTCGCAGTCAGAGGGAGTAGTCCAAGAGGCCTGTCTTCGGATGATTGCTTTTTAACAATACCAATAGTCGGTCAAAGTCGGTAAAACGGAATATTGGAATTCGCCGCAGCAGATACAAATGATCCCGTCCTGGATAATTAAGTCCCGTTAATACGGTAAAAGCCCCCTGAAATCCGGCGGCCTCGACGTTTTCCTCCACCGTTAAATTATATTGTCCCCCCGGATAGGCAAAAAATTCCACGGCCGAACGCGACGCTGTCGCCGCCGTTTCTTTGCTGCGAAAGACTTCGTCATGCAATTTTTTGTCCGATAAAGTTCTTAAATCCGGATGCGTCATCGAATGAGCGCCGACAGCAAATCCCACTTTCAGCATTTCTTTGATATTTTCTTTGGAAAGGCGGTTTTGACGGTCGAAATTAATCCCGACCATAAAGATAACGGCTTGCAAATTATTCTGTTTTAAGATGGGAAACGCATTTTTATAATTATCCGCGTAACCATCATCAAACGTTATTATAATCGGGTTTTCGGGCAAATTCGCCTCACCGCCCCGCATATATTCCCGAAAGTCTGTCAAAGTAATCGTCTGAAAGCCATTGGAACTCAATAAATTCATTTGTCGTCCAAACTCTGCCACTGTAATGGTCAAATCCGGCATATCCGAATGATCGTCGCTCACGTGATGGTAAAGCAGTACGGGTATGCCATTTCGGTGCTGTGCTCCGGCCCAATTGGGCAGATACGCACTCATAAAAATCGAGGCGGCAATAACGATTATAATTCTCAGTAACAAAATTATCACACTCCTTTACTAAACGCCTTGGCAGCGCCATATGCACAAAAACAGGCTGCCTCTTGACAGCCCGCGGTTTTCATTTATCTACACCGTTATTTTTTTAAGGGTAATCGGAGGGTCTGACGATCGTCTACACTGGACTTTTCCGCAGAGTACTTCCTCGCGGCGTCTATGGCCGGAGCGGGCGATTGAGCAGTTTCATCGGGAAATGATTCGGCGACCCCTATCCCCATGGATTTCGCCAGCTTCGCCTTATAATTCTGGTAATCATACAAACCTTGCACATTGTTGGTTTTTGCATTATTTAACGCCAGCACCGCATCCAGCACGTCCAGGTTGGTTCCCAGACCCGCCTTATAGCGAACTTCCGCGATGCGCAGGCTTTCTTGGGCTTGCTCAATAGCAACCTGGCTGCTAACCATCCGTTTCTCGGCTTCCTCCATACTGTGATAATATTGGCGGACTTCTAAAGTAATCGAGTCTGCTTTCTGCCGTGCTTCTTCCCTGACGCTGGCCAACTCCAGAACTGCCTGGCGAAGTTTAGCCCGGGTGACACCGGAGTCGAAAACATTCCAGGAAGTAGTCACCGCAACCTGCCAGTATGGGTCTTTATTCCCCGGCAATTCCGTATCCGACCAGTTTTGGGCCGCATTGAGATCAACCGTAGGCAAATAGCCGCTACGGGCAATGGTCACATCATCCTGGGCAATTTTAATTTTAGCCTCATATTGAGCGATTTCCGGCCGATGCAGCAAAGCGTAACGGGTACAATAGGGGAGCGACAAGCGCAATTTATTAAACGGGATATTATCCGATAAGTTCAGTTCCGTATTGAGCGGTACACAAATATCATTCTTTAACGTCGCCATCGCCATATCAAAACTATTTTCGTATACCAAGCGGTCATTTTCCGAATCCGCCATCGACACCGCAGTGGACAACACATCCGATTTCGCCACCATGCCTTCTCTGAATTGCGCTTCAACAATCTTCAGATGTGCGGCATAATTATTCACTGTTTCCTGATAAATAGTCTTAAGATTTTGGTATTGCAACGCATTAAAATAATCATTGGTTACATCTTGTTTGAGTTGTTGCTGCGTTGCCACAAGATTTTGATTCGCAACTTCCAAATTTTGTTTTCCCTGATCAATCTGGCTCTCCAGCTTCCCACCCGAGTAAAGCGGCAACGTCAGGGATACCGCATTGGAGTACGTCGTCGTCCATGTATAAATGGAAGAATACACGTTGGGTGGCGTATTATACCGCTGGTCTGTGTGGGTAAAGCCAATGGTAAAGCCTTTGGCGGCCCGGGCCTGTTTGAGTGACCAGTAAGATTTTTCCTGGCCAAGTTGCGCAATTTTAGCTGACGGATTATTTTTCAGCGCCAAATCGATACATTCGTCCAGAGTCATCAGCGTTGGTTCCGCGGCGGCCGGAATAGCCGCCAATTGTAGCGACAACGCAACGACCAGCAAAAGAGTGGTAAAGCAACGAAAACCATTCATCCCAAAAACCTCCAATTTATTTCAATCGAAATTTAGGAGTATCGCATATCGCAAAATGATTAGATCGGGGCACCGCTAAGCAACGAAGCTGCAAAACTACTTTAAAGATTATAATACGAATTTCAGTGGAAGTCCATTGGAATATTTCGGGCAGCATCC
>DATMYQ010000031.1:0-22383 GCA_035560935.1 Patescibacteria group bacterium
ATAAATTTTATCCCTCTTTACAAATGATACCATTAATCCGTCATCCCAGTCAACAAAGCTGGTTCATCCGGTAGATTTTGACTCTGTTCTTTCTTATTCGAAGCCAAAATTACGCAACACGCCGTCTTTGTTCCGCCAGTCTTTTTTTACCTTGACCCACAGGTCTAAATATACTTTCGATCCCAATAACGTTTCAATATCACTCCGAGCCAGTTTTCCTACTTCTTTCAGCAAATGCCCGCCGGCGCCAATGACAATCCCTTTTTGCGATTCCCGTTCCACATAAATTACCGCGCGAATAAACAGATCATCGTTCTTACGGGTAGTGATTTCCTCAATATCCACTAAAATGGCATGCGGTATTTCCTCTTGCGTCATTAATAACACTTTCTCCCGGATCAGTTCCGCGATCACCAACCGCTCCGGTTGGTCGGTGATCATATCTTCCGGATAATACTGAGGACCCGGTTCCAGATAGGTCTTAATCTCCGTGACCAGCCCTTCCAGATTGGTCTTGTCCAGCGCGGAAATGGGGATCGTGGCCGCAAAGGTGTGCAGTGCGCTGTATTTTTCAATAATCGGCAGCAGTTGCGATTTTTGCAGTTTATCAATTTTATTAATCGCCAAAATAACCGGCGTTTTGATCTTGGCCAGGCCGTCCAGAATGTAACGGTCTCCCGGTCCCAATTCCGCCGTGGCGTCGATGACAAAAATGACGACGTCTACTTCCCGCAGCGTATTCTCCGCCGCGCGAACCATATATTCGCCCAATTTATGCTTCGGTTTATGAATACCGGGGGTATCGATAAATAAAATCTGGCTGTCCGGTAAGGTCAGCACCCCCAGAATTTTATTGCGCGTTGTTTGCGGTTTGTCCGACATGATCGCTACTTTTTGACCAATCAAGCTGTTCATCAAGGTAGATTTGCCAACATTCGGCCGGCCGATAACTGCGACGAAACCTGATTTATGCTGCGACGAAACTGCCATCACGCATCACCTTCTTTCCTGAAATCCGTTTTATTAAAGCTGCAAGGCAACAATTCTTTCGTGGTCGTCACCCGTCTGTCTCCCTGCAAATTTTCCAGCATAACCTGTGGGATATCGAATTCCGCCATGACCTGGCGGCACGCGCCGCAGGGCGAAACCGGCTCAGGGGTATCGGCTACCACCGCTAACGCCAGCAGTATCCGTTCTCCCGCTGAAACTGCCTTGAAAATAGCAGTTCTCTCCGCACAGTTCGACAGTCCGTAAGAAGCATTTTCGATATTGCAGCCGCTATAAATTTTGCCGCTGGCTCCCAGCACGGCAGCCCCCACCGCAAATCCCGAATAGGGCGCATAAGCATTTTCTCTCGCCGTCCGTGCGGCCTTTAGCAAATTATCCATGATAACAATCTCCTGTCAGTTTCACAACCGTTATTTTATTAAACCAGGCGCTGCAGCAATCCCCAAAGCCAGGGTCCGAAGATCAGCACACCTACCACCACCGCCGCTACTGCAGCCAATAAAACGGCTCCCGCCGCCACATCCTTGGCAAGCGCTGCCAACGGATGATATTCCGGCATCACTAGGTCCACTACGGATTCAATGGCAGTATTGATCATTTCTGCCATTAAAACTGCCATAATCACCAGCACCAGCACGCAATATTGCAACGTGCTGAGTCCGGTCACAGCTCCGGCCAGCAATACGCCCGCCGCCGCCAGCAGATGAATTTTCATATTTCTTTGGGAGCAAAAGCAATAAGTGATCCCCTTGCCAGCGTCCTGAAACGCCGACAGCAGCGAACGCGTTTTTTTCGGTTTCATCGTTACACCCGCCGGTTAACGGCCAATCCCCAGCAATTGCAGCACATGTTCTTCCTCTCCCCGCATTTCTTCCCGCTCTTCCTCGGTTTCATGATCATAACCCAGCAAATGCATCATTCCATGGACGGTGAGATAGGCGACTTCCCGCTCCAGCCCATGATTGTATTCTTCCGCCTGACGCGCCGCCGTCTCCAGGGAAATGACGATATCTCCCAGCAGCACCGTCGGCGTCAGGTCAGCGTCGGCGACAATCTCTGGCTCCTCTCCTTCATTCAACGCGAAGGACAAAACGTCCGTGGGACGGTCTTTCCCCCGGTATTGGAGGTTCAATTCATGAATATAAGGGTCATCCGCTAATACTACGCTCACTTCCGTATTTTCTTTCAGCCCGTAAACCTCAGCTGTTTTTGCAAGTACCGTTCTCACTGTTGTTTCCAGAGCAGGATCCACTGTCTTCCCGGGCCGGCAGTTGCTTATAGTTATTTCCATTTTTCCCTTTCTTCCTTTCTAGTTCTTTCAAAGCCTCCGGATACTCAATCCGGTTATGAAACATGCCCGACAACAGACGAATATAAACATCGCCAATGATTTTCAGGTCTCGTAAAGTCAGATTGCATTCATCCAGCTGACCATCGTGAAGCCGTTCTTTAATCACTCGCCGTACCATCGCCTCAATACGGTTCACATTTGGTTTATTAATCGAACGTACGGCTGCTTCACAAGCGTCTGCCAGCATAACCAGCGCCGCTTCCTTGCTTTGCGGACAAGGCCCTTCATAGCGAAAATCCGCTTCAATAATGCATTCGCTTCTTTCCGTCTCCGCCGCCCGATTATAGAAATAGGAAACTAACATGGTTCCATGATGTTGACGAACAATATCCACAATCACTGCCGGTATTTGATATTCACGGCATAGTTCTTCACCGTCCCGTATATGAGAAGTAACAATCAGCGTACTCAGGGATGGTGCTATTTTATCGTGGGGATTTTCTGCCCCCACCTGATTTTCAATAAAGAAGTACGGTCGCTTAATTTTGCCAATATCGTGATAATAAGCGCCGACCCGAACAATAATAGGATCCGCTCCAATACTGCCGGCAGCCGTTTCCGCCAAATTCCCCACCAGCACACTGTGGTGATATGTTCCCGGAGCATCCATCATCAATCGCTGTAACAGAGGATGATTCGGTCTGGCAAAATTCAAAAGTTTAATCGTTGTTGTAATATTAAACGCATGCTCCAAATAAGGCAATAAACCAGTGGTAATTACGGCCACTGTAATCCCATTGACCAGACCGATCACAATCTGCTGAAACAACTGCATATGTGGTAACTGTTCAATCAATCCCAGGGAACCGATAACCAAAAAATGGACTACTGCTATCATAATGCCCGTTCGGGTCAAACTATAACCATGCGTCATTTTGGAAACACTATATATCCCTGTGAGGCTGCCGGCCAGAATCGTCACTATAGCTCTCATATCATTTTCCACAATGACGCCAAAAAATGCTACTAAAACCACTGCCATCATGATACCGGCCCGGGTATTGACCAAAATGGCGGTAAGCAACGCCCCTGCAGCCACCGGGGCTGCGAAAGCAGAATAATAATAGGCGGCTTTCCCCAGCATCACCGTCAACAATAAGATCAGTGTCAGCAACAGCAGCTTTGCATCGTTTTGGAATACATGCGGTGAAAAGCGTTTCAAATAACAGAGAAAAATCCCACTCATCGTCAGGACGAATACACCTAGTCCCAATACCCGTAACTCATTAAACCGACCGGCGTACAATCCCATTTCCTGCATAACCTGAATTTGTTCCACCGTCACCACATCACCGCGCCGGACCAAAACATAACCTTTCTTTACCGTTTCACGCACCGGTTCAATGTTAGCCAACGCCGCCTGTTTCCGTTTATCTGTCTCACGTACGTTCAAAATAAACGTTGGACGCAGTAAAGTTTGAGCAACACCGGCAATTACGGTCTCTACCGTTTTGCTCAATTCCAGTTCTTCAGTCTCAATCACTACTTGGCGGCGAGCGATGTCCAGGTCATCATCCCGTATACCCCGCTGCAGATATTTTCTCAACAAAGTCCGAGTATATTCTTCCGTTTTGGCGAGAGTGGGAGCATCCATTACTGCCAGTTCATTCACTACGGATTGCGGTAATGAAACCGATAGTTCCGCCTGTAACCGTTCTTGTTTTTGTTCCGTTGAAAGAGTATTTTTATCTGCTGCAACTAATTGAGCTGCTTTGAAGATCTGCCCCATACTTTCTTCCGCTTTGGTCATGGCAGCAACATCCAGATCGTACACATTGGCCACACTGGCCAGGACTTCCATTTCCAATTTTTTGGTTTTTGCCAAGTCCACATATGATACCGTACGAGGGGCAATCACGTCACTGTCACTGACCTGCCCTACCTGTAATGCAATCTTTTCCGGAAAAAAATCTGCCGAAAGAATAAGCATGCATAAGATAAAAAAAACCGTGCCTAATACCAGCCGATACGCCAAAGACTGAGTATAGTCGTTAGCGGACCGGTCCAGAAAATCTTGCAACAGTTGATGAATTGATCTCATCGATTTTCAACTCCAGTAGAATCCGATTACCAGACATGATTCCCGAAATACGGTGGGAATCGCATGTCGGGCTCAATTAGTTGCGCGAATGCGACTTTGTATTTTCGAAACGGTCATAAGCTTTGATAATCTGACTGACTATTTCATGGCGAATCACATCGCCTTCATTCAAATAAACCATTTCAATGCCGTTGACATCTTTCAGAACTTCCACAGCATGCTTCAGTCCGGAACGATGTGCCTGCGGCAAGTCCACTTGCGTCGCATCACCGGTAATAACCATCTTGGACCCAAATCCCAGACGCGTAAGGAACATTTTCATCTGTTCCAGCGTGGTATTTTGCGCTTCATCAAGAATGATAAAAGAATCGTCCAGCGTCCGTCCCCGCATATACGCCAGCGGTGCCACTTCAATAATATTTTTGGCCATATATTTTTGAACCGTTTCCATACCCAGTACATCGTACATCGCATCGTACAACGGGCGCAGGTACGGATCCACCTTTTCCTGCAAATCGCCGGGAAGAAACCCTAATTTTTCACCGGCTTCCACTGCCGGCCGGGTAAGGATAATTCTTTCCACTTCTTTAGTTTTCAACGCCAATAAAGCCATGGCCACTGCCAGGTAAGTTTTTCCTGTACCGGCCACGCCAACACCAAAGGTAATATAGTTATTCCTGATCGCTTCCAAATATATTTTTTGTCCCAATGTCTTGGGCTTGATATGACGTCCGCGGGCAGTGATCAAAACGGTATCTTCCATCATCTGATGAAGGTGTTCCACCCGGCCTTCATTCAACATCCTCAGACTGTACCGTACATCATGGGAAGTTACAGGATTGCCCTGACGATAGAGAAATAGCAACTCAGCAAATAAACGGATGATCTTTTCCACTTCTTCCGGTTCACCATCAAGGACCAATTCCTCGCTGCGTGCCGTTAGGCGGCAAGCACACTGATCATTCACCAATCGAAGGAATTCGTCATTACGCCCCAATATCGCGACCGCTTCCTGATGATCGGCAAAGTTAATTCGTTTTTCCAAGAAAATTTTTCCTCCCCAGCAGCCAGACTCATATTAAACCTTTATATGGATTCGACAACAACCCCCTGATTCCTCCAGAGCAATCTCTTTTTCTCATTCCATCTCATCATATAATCAAAGAAAATGCCGTCCCTGGCAGCACCTGAGGCCGCAGAGACGGCATTTTGTCAACGAAACTGTCGTGAACGATGAAACGGTTCCCGGCAGCGGGGCTGTCCCAAAATGGTGGCGAAAACGATACCGTTCGCCAACAGCGCCGGTGTCAACTTTCCCTGCCACGCGCCGCTGTCATTGTTAGATAACCCCTGCGGCACATCCACCGGCGGCGGCATGCTCACCGCTGGCATCGTTCCCCGCGAGATCGTCGAGGGTTCCGCAATATCCAAGCGTTCCATCGGCAATCCCCGGGGAGGCTCCGGTATATTGGCCGGTTTTCCCTGAGCCATCGGTTCAGGAATTTCCGGATATTCATATTCCTCCGGTTTTTTCCTCTTTTTCAGCAGTTCGGGAACCAGGTAGAACAGCAGCATTACCAGTATCGGAATAATGATATCCATACCGATCACCGGCCTTTCGGTTCATCATGATGCGCCGGTCGGGCATCCGCCGGTCCCGATTTGGCGATCGTCTCCCGCATTTGCGTGTCCGCCATGAGGTTGTTCATATTATAGTAGTCCATAACACCCATCCGGCCTTCTTGCAGCGCCAGCGCCAAACCATGAGGAATTTCCGCCTGGGCTTCCACCACTTTGGCTTGCATTTCCTGGGTATAAGCGCGCATTTCCTGCTCTCGGGCCACCGCCATCGCCCGCCGCTCCTCTGCTTTGGCCTGGGCAATCCGTTTTTCCGCTTCCGCCTGGTCCGTCATCAGTTCGGCGCCAATGTTACGGCCCACATCCACATCGGCAATATCAATGGACAGAATTTCAAAAGCCGTACCCGAATCCAGCCCTTTGGTCAACACCGTGCGGGAAATGTAATCCGGATTGGCCAGCACTTCTTTGTGATCCTCGGTGGAACCGACGGTTGTTACGATCCCTTCACCAACCCGGGCGATAATGGTGGCTTCGCCGGCGCCGCCCACCAGGCGGTCCAGATTGGCCCGGACCGTTACCCGTGCTTTTACTTTCAATTCGATACCGTTCTTGGCCACCGCCGAGACGAAAGGCGTTTCGATGACCTTGGGGTTTACGCTCATTTGCACCGCTTCCAGCACGTTGCGCCCGGCCAGGTCAATGGCCGCCGACCGTTCAAAGGGCAGCGGTATTTGCGCCCGTTGCGCGGCAATCAACGCGTTGATCACTTTGTCCACGTCGCCGCCAGCCAGAAAATGCGCTTCCAGCTGGTTTACATTGACTTCCAAGCCTGCCTTGTTGGCTTTAATCAGCGGCATCACAATTTTCACCGGCGGTACCCGCCGCAAACGCATGCCCACCAGCGTAAAAATTCCCACATTCACTCCTGCCGCCATGGCGGAAATCCACAATCCCAACGGGACAAAATGCAGAAAAATCGCCACCCCGATAATAAACAGAAAAACAAAAAACACACTTCCCACTAACGTTACCATAAATTTTACCTCCTTCAGTTCTTCTTTTCTTCGGTTCACTCAGTCAGTCTCACGCTAAAACAATCGCCGCTACTCTTCCTTCACCGGACGGACCACAATCCGATTGCTGCTGACGTTAACCACTGTAACCCGCGTTTGCGGCGGAATAAACTGTCCTTCGGAAACCACATCCAGTTGCTGCTCATCCAGCACCATGATTCCCGCCGGCCGCAGCGGCGACCGTGTCAGGCCTTCGCGCCCCAGATACGCTTCATAATCCAGACCGCTGGTATATCCGGACTGAGTCGTCTCCGCATCATGCAATACAATATGACGCCATAACCGGCTGGAAGGCAGTCTCCGGACAATAATCAAAAAGATAACAATCGCCCCCGCAAGACTTGCGGCTAAAAGATTCACCGCCGTCAAATCCGCTCCCAGGGCGAGAAAAAAACTGAACAAAATGCAAGCAATGCCCGCCAGGCCAAAAAAGCCAAAGCCCGGTACCGTCAGCTCGACAATAACCAGAACCACCCCGCCAATAAACAACAGCAATTCGGTCCATCCCGCCAAGCCGGACATCCATTGGCCACCGAAAAAGAGAACCGCCGCAACGATACCGAACACCGCCGCAATACCCATTCCAGCAGTTTTAATTTCCGTGAGCACCGCCAAAACGATAATCGAGATCAGAATTGATTTCACCGCCGGATCCGACAGCCAGCCCGCCAGTTTTTCCGGCCAGCCCTGACTGTATTCCAGTACCGGTTTTTCGGACAGGCCATATCTTGCCATTACCGCCGCCCTGTCGGTCGCCACGATTTCCGCGTACCCTACTTTGACCGCCTGGTAATCGGCCAAGGCCAAAATCTGTCCCGGTTCGGCAAAACCCGGATACCCCAGCGATTTATCCACCATGGCCTCCGCCACCTTGGGGTCCCGTCCTGTTTTGTTTGCGGTGGCGGCGAACTCGGCCCGCAAGGCCGCCACCGTTTTCTCGGTGGTGGGAATGGGCTCCGCCGCGCCAATGCTGCCCCCCGGCGCAATAACGATGTGTTTGTGGGCCAAAGCAATCAGCGCTCCCGCTGACCAGGCCCGGTTCTTAATGTAGCAGATCGTGGGAACGGTGGTTTCGCTGATCATATCGCGAATCTTCACCGCCGCGTCCACCATGCCGCCGAACGTATCAATCTCCACCAAAACAGCCGTAGCGCCGTTATCCTTTGCCGCTGTCAGGGCTTTTTGCACCAACGCTGCCTGCCCGCCGTCGATTTCTCCCCGGATTGTCACCACCACCACAGGCCCTTCCCCGGCGGCGGCCGAAACTAGACCGCCGCTCAACAGAACCGCCCCCAGCAGCAGGATGCTACAGATTTTTAAAACACAGCCCTGATACCGGCGAAAAAAATCCAACTCCTTCATTTGCAGCAGTCCACCGAACCATGCTCCAATCACTTTCATCGCGAATCTCTCCCCCGTTTCTGCCCGTCAGTCCCAAAGTGATTTATTACTTACTTTCGTCATAGCCGGCATACATTCCTTTTGTATGAACCGTCAATCCGATAATTAAAAATCCGGTGCTGCAACAGCACCGGATCATAACAAACATAACACTTATGGATTTGCGGAAAGAGCCTCCCGCACCAAAGAATTTACCAACTTACCGTCGGAACGGCCCTTCACTTTCGGCATTAACACCGCCATCACTTTCCCCATGTCTTTGGGCGTGACGGCCTGCGCTTCATGTACTGCTTCCGTGACCAGTTTCCGGATCTCTTCTTCAGTAAGTTGTTGCGGCAAGTATTGCATCAGAACCACGAGTTCCCGCTCCAGATTTTCCACCAGATCAGGCCGGTTTCCTTTCCGGAACTCTTCCATCGCGTCACGACGCAGCTTTACTTCCCTCGCCAACACATCCAGCACTTCATCTTCCGACAATTCGCACTTACGGTCAATCTCAACATTTTTGATGCTGGCCCGAACCATCCGGATTACGGATAAACGCTGTTTACCCTCTTCCTTTTCTTTCATCGCCAACTTCATGTCTTCCATCAACCTGTCTTTAAGAGACATATGGCTACCCCCGAAACGAATTATGCTTTGAATTTGCGTTTGCGAGCCGCTTCGGATTTTTTCTTCCGTTTGACGCTGGGTTTCTCATAGTGCTCGCGCTTTCTGACTTCAGCAAGAACACCAGCCTTCTGGCAAGTACGCTTGAATCGACGGAGCGCACTATCCAAAGTTTCGTTTTTACCTACTTTTACTTCTGACATCTGATTTCCCTCCCTCCACTAGGCCATTACGAGGAAGTGTATTTAGATCATATACACCTAGCTATTATACACGGCAATACATTGTTTTGTCAATATCAACCGGGAGGCCATTTCATGTTTCTCCCGCCAAGAAGATGCCAATGAATATGCGGAACCGTTTGCCCGCCAATTTCCTTCGTATTCACTACCACCCGGAAGCCCTCTTCCGCCAAACCGGCCTGGGCCGCAATTTGCGGAATCACTTCCATTACATAACCGGCAATCCCCTGATCATCCGCCGCAATTTCCATGATATTGGCGCTGTGCTTTTTGGGAATAACCAAAATATGCACCGGCGCAGCCGGCTGAATATCGTTGATCGCAATGACGCGTTCGTCTTCATAAACCAGCTGTGACGGAATTTCTTTCGCAGCAATCTTGCAAAAAATACAGTCCGACATCACCCAAAGTCCCCTTCCTCTCAAGAAAGTTTCCCAGGGTATTCTATTCTGTCTTTTCTCGAAATATCCTGCAGAAATCGTTGAAATTCTCCGCCGAAATCATGAAACAGCGATCCGTTTGATCCTGCGGCTGGCAGCGCCGGAAATTAACCGGAACAGACCTCACCCCAGAAGCCGTCGCGATACAGCTTTTCCAGGCGTACCCGGGTTATTTCACCCGGTTTTCCGGCGGGATCCGCATACACCCGCAGATAGTTGCCGGTGAGTCCGCTGGGATTTTCCGTTTCATTCTCCCATAAAACCGCCATCGTCCGGCCGGTAAACTGCTCCTGAAACGCCTGCGCCTGACGGGCGGCGATCTCTTGCAGCCGATGAACCCTTTGTTTTTTCAGTTCTTCATCAATCTGTCCAGAATAGCTGGCGGCGGGAGTTCCCGTGCGCCGGGAATAGGGAAACACATGGACCCGGGAAAATCCGGCCTGCTCCACGAAACGGCAGGTGTTGTTGAAATGCTGCTCCGTTTCTCCGGGAAAACCGACGATCACATCGGTGGTAACAGCCAAATCCGGAATCTGCCGCCGCAAGCGCTGCAGCAATTCCGCATATTCCGCCGTGTCATAGGAGCGGTTCATCGCCTGCAAAATTTCATCATCGCCGGATTGCAGCGGCAAATGCAAATGAGGACACAGCCGCGAATCCGTCGCCATCATCCGGATTAGCAGTTCCGGCAATTCAACTGATTCAATGGAGCTGAGCCGCAGCCGCAGTAAACCCTCCAGTTCCAACAAATCCTTCACGGCGTCGGACAAATTAATGGCGGCTTCTTTAAAATCCTGCCCGTAAGCCCCCAGATGAATGCCCGTCAGCACAATTTCCCGGAACCCTTGCTCCAGCAGAAACCGGGCTTCCTGAACAATCGCCTCCGGCCGCCGGGAACGCAAACGCCCCCGGGAATACGGAATAATACAGTAGGTGCAGAAATTTTCGCAGCCATCCTGTATTTTCAAAAACGCCCGTGTCCGGTCCGGCGAAACAATCTGGGACAATTCTTCAAAGGCGGTCGCCTCGCCGATGTCACTGACGATGTTTACCTGTCGGTGTTGAGTGACCGCCGCCTCCACCAATTCCACAATGCGCTGGCGGTTTTGCGTGCCGATGATCACATCCACTTCCGGCAGCGCCGCCACCTGTTCCGGCGAAACCTGAGCGTAACAGCCGGTTACGGCGATCACCGCCGCCGGATTCCGGCGCGCGGCCCGGCGAATCAACTGCCGCGATTTTTTTTCTCCCAGATGCGTCACAGAACAGGTATTGATGACGTAAACATCCGCGACCTCTTCAAAATCCACCACCTGATAACGGCTCTGCAAAAACAGGCCGGTCAAAGACTCCGTTTCATATTGATTGACTTTGCAGCCCAGGGTTGTAAATGCAACGTTTGGCATATCAGTCTCCCAGTTCTCCACAATGATACATGGCAATGGTCAGGGCGGCCAGCGCCGCCGTCTCGGTTCGCAGTATCCGGGACCCCAGCGTCACCGCAGCCACCTGCTGCCGCCGGCACAATTCCACTTCGCCGCCGCTAAAGCCGCCTTCCGGACCAATCAGCAGCAGCAGCGGCGTGAATGCGGCGGTTTCCGACAGCACCTGCCGGAAGGATTGCGGGGTTTCGCCTTCATACAGCATCACGGTCCGGATCTCCTGCGCCAGCTGCAGCCGCTCCGCCAGGCAGTCCGCTAAAGACATCACCGGCAGGATTTGCGGAATTCGTGAGCGTCCGCACTGCTTCGCCGCTTCCTGGGCAATTTTTTGCCAGCGTTTGACCCGCTCGGCCCGTTTATTCTCGTCCCATCGAATCACGGCATGGTCGGTGGCCAGCGGAATCACGCCGGTCACTCCCAGTTCCACCGCTTTCTGGACGATAAAATCCATTTTTTCCCCTTTAGCCAAACCCTGGGCCAGCCAGACTTTCGTCCGCGGTTCCGTATGATCTTCAATCAATTCAACGATCTGCAGAAAAACCTGATTTTCCGACAGCTCGCTGATCCGCGCCATCGCTACCCGTCCATCAGCGCCGGCGACCGCCAGCGTATCGCCTGGGGTCATCCGCAGCACACGGCCAATATGGCGGGCGTCATTGCCTTCAATGATCATCTGGTCCGACAAGGGCTGAGGCAGAAAAAAGCGCCGCATGGTTTTATTGCTCCCTGCGGGCGATGATTGCGTTCCAGCCGCCTTCTTCGCTGACTTTTTCCACCGTAAGATGCTGCGCCTGCAGCGCGTTCAGCACTTCGTCCCGGCGTTCCACAATAATGCCGCTGGCAATAAAGACGCCGCCGGGACGCAGATGCTTCGGCACGTCCGGCAGCATGCGGATAATAATGTCCGCAATAATATTGGCGACAATCACATCCGCCTGTCCGCTAAAGCCGGTCAGTAAATCGCCAACCTCCACTTTCACACGATCGCCCACCTGATTGGCGGCGACGTTTTCACTGGCCACCCGGACGGCTACCGGATCGAAATCCGCCGCCAAAACATCCGCCGCCCCCAGTTTGGCCGCGGCCACCGCCAGAACCCCGGAACCCGTCCCCACGTCAAAAACCTGATCGCCGGGTTTTAACACTTCCTCCAGAGCGCAGATGCACATGGCGGTGGTGTGATGGGTGCCGGTACCGAACGCCATCCCCGGATCCAGTTCAATGACCAGATCCCGTTCCTCCGCCCGGTACTCTTCCCAGGAGGGTTTAATAACCACCCGTTCACCCACCCGGGCCGTATGAAAGTATTGCTTCCAGGAGGTGGCCCAGTCTTCTTCCTGGACTTCCCGCCAGGTAATAAGGCCTAAGCCCTTATCCAGATCGCACTGGGCCAAATGGTTGACCCGGGCTTCAAACTGGCGCAGTTTCTCCTGCAGACGCTCGTCCACCGGCAAATACGCCGTCACCGTAACCACTTCCGTATTTAATGCTTCCGGAATATCGCAATAGTCCCAGCTGCCGGAACGCCGATAAGAATTGACCAGTTCCGGGTCTTCAATGACAACGCCGCTGGAACCCAGGTCATGGAAGATATCCGCCACGGCCTCAGTGGCCTCATGAGTGGTCTGAATACTGATTTCAGCCCATTTCATACAACGTCCTCCCTTCTCATCTTCGTTCAAAAATTTCCGCTTTTTTCAGGCGCAAGGAATCAGACCACTCCAAAAGCGTCTTTTACTTTTTTAAAAAAACCTTTTTGCTCCGGATTCACGCTTTCGCCTCCGGTTTGACCAAATTCCCGTAGCAGTTCTTTCTGACGCTCGTTGAGGTTTTTCGGCGTAATGACCTTCACTCTTACGTGCTGATCCCCTTTGCCGCTGCCCCGTACGTGCTGAATTCCTTTGTCCCGCAAACGGAAAATAGTTCCCGACTGGGTTCCTTCCGGAACTTTTAGTTTTACCTGGCCTTCCAGGGTCGGCACTTCAATCTCATCGCCCAGGGAAGCCTGAACGAAACTGATGGGCACTTCGCAAAGAATATCGTCGCCGTCACGGGTGAACAATTTGTGGGGTTTTACAAAAATGTAAACGTACAAATCACCCGGCGGGCCTCCGCGCATGCCAGCCTCGCCCTCGCGGCTGACCCGCAGACGTGAGCCGTTGTCCACGCCCGCCGGCACTTTGACTTTGATCTTCCGCCGGGCCCGTATCTTGCCTTTGCCATGACATTCCTTGCAGGGAGACTGGACAATTTTTCCTTCTCCATGGCAGCGGTCGCAAGGTTTTACATTCACCATGCGGCCAAACGGCGTGTTTTGCGCCACCTGTACCTGTCCGGAACCTTTACACTGCGGGCAGGTTTCCGGATGCGTCCCGGGCGCAGCGCCGGTTCCTTGACAGGCGCTGCAGTCTTCCGTCCGGGGAATCTGTACTTCTGTTTCTACGCCGAACGCAGACTGTTCAAAGGTAATCTCCAGATCATACCGCAAATCCGACCCGCGTTCCGGGCCATTCTGACGTCCGCCAAAACCAAAACCCGACTGTCCAAAAAACATATCGAAAATGTCGGAGAACCCGCCGCCGGCGCCGCCGAACCCGCCAGGCCCCCCTCCCTGAGCGGAGTCAAACGCAGCATGACCATATTGGTCATACTGCGCCCGCCGTTCAGAGTTGGACAGTATTTCGTAAGCTTCGTTGACTTCTTTGAATTTTTCCTCAGCTTCTTTGGGATTCTCACGGTTCACGTCAGGATGGTACTTGCGGGCCATCTTCCGAAACGCTTTTTTTACTTCATCTTCAGAAGCCGTCCGTGCTACTCCCAGCACTTCATAATAGTCACGTTTGCTCACATTTCACCATCCTTTGCCGCTTATTTCTTTTTCTCGTCGTCCATGACTTTATATTCCGCGTCAACCACTTTGTCGTCTTTATGCTGTTCGCCCGCAGCAGCGCCGCCGGCTTCCTGTCCCGGGGCTGCGCCCTGAGCAGCTTCCGCCTGGCTGTAAGCGGCTGCCGACAATTCGTACAACGGCTTGGTCAGTTCTTCCGTATCCGCCTTGATTTTTTCCAGATCGGTTCCTTTGAGGGACTCTTTCAAGACTTCCACAGCCTTATTGATTTTTTCAACCAGCTCTTTGTCGGCTTTTTCGCCCAGGTCTTTTATAGTTTTTTCCGCGTTGTAGATCAGGGAGTCCGCGCTGTTGCGCACTTCCACTTCGTCCTTGCGGGCTTTGTCTTCGGCGGCATGAGCTTCCGCTTCCTTGACCATCCGCTCCACTTCGCCTTTGTCCAGACCGCCGGAAGAAGTAATGGTGATTTTTTGTTCCTTGCCGGTGCCCAGGTCTTTGGCCGAAACGTGCACGATGCCGTTGGCGTCAATGTCAAATGACACTTCAATACGGGGTACGCCGCGCGCTGCGGGTGGAATGCCGGAAAGTTCAAAACGTCCCAGCGTTTTGTTATAAGAAGCCATTTCCCGTTCACCCTGGAGCACATGAATGTCCACTGAAGGCTGGTTATCCGCCGCCGTGGAGAAAGTCTGGCTCTTGGACGTGGGAATGGTGGTATTGCGGTCAATAATTTTGGTGAACACGCCGCCCATGGTTTCAATACCCAGCGACAGTGGGGTAACGTCCAGTAGCAGCACATCTTTTACGTCGCCCACCAGAACGCCGGCCTGGATGGCAGCGCCCACGGCCACGCACTCATCCGGGTTCAAGCCTTTGAACGGCTCTTTGCCCAGAACTTTTTTAATGGCTTCCTGAACCGCCGGAATACGGGTCGAACCACCCACCAGAATGACTTTGTCGATCTCATTGGCAGTCAGACCTGAGTCGGTGATCGCCTGACGGGCCGGTCCCATGGTGGCTTCCACCAGATCAGCGGTCAATTCTTCAAATTTCGCCCGGGTCAGGTTCATGTCCAGATGTTTAGGGCCGGACTGGTCCGCCGTGATGAAGGGCAGGTTGATGTTGGTGCTCAGTACGCCGGACAATTCGATTTTGGCTTTTTCCGCCGCTTCCAGCAGGCGCTGCTGCGCCATTTTATCGGCGCCCAGATCAATGCCGCTTTCTTTTTTGAATTCGGCGATCATCCATTTCATGACCCGCTCGTCGAAGTCGTCGCCGCCCAGACGGTTGTTGCCACTGGTAGATTTTACTTCAAAAACGCCTTCGCCCAGTTCCAGAATGGAGACGTCAAACGTGCCGCCGCCCAGGTCAAAAACCAGAATGGTATGATCCTGGCTCTTATCCATGCCATAAGCCAAAGACGCCGCCGTCGGCTCGTTGATAATCCGCAGTACTTCCAGACCGGCGATAGCGCCGGCGTCTTTCGTCGCCTGGCGTTGGCTGTCCGTGAAGTACGCCGGAACGGTGATAACCGCCTGGGTCACTTTTTCACCCAAATACGCTTCCGCGTCGGTTTTCAGTTTTTGCAGGATCATGGCCGAAATTTCTTGCGCCGTATAGTCTTTATCGTCGATTTTTACTTTGTAATCCGTACCCATATGCCGTTTGATCGAGCTGATCGTACGGTCAGGATTGGAAACCGCCTGACGTTTTGCCAGCTGTCCCACCAAGCGCTCGTCGGTTTTGGAAAAGCCCACCACAGACGGCGTCAGGCGGCTGCCTTCCGCGTTAGCGATAACAATCGGTTCGCCACCTTCCATTACGGCAACCACCGAGTTGGTTGTGCCCAAGTCAATACCAATTACTTTACCCATATTTTTCTCCTCCTTGAAACGTATGTTTAAAAATTTCAGATACCATTTTTATTGCAACGGAATTAACCGTTACTGACAACTTTAACCATGCTGGGGCGAATGACTTTTCCCCGCAGGCTGTAACCCTTTTGCAGCTCTTCCACGATGACGCCGTCGGCTTTTTCCGGATCTTCCACCCGCATCACCGCTTCATGCCGGGCCGGGTCAAACTGTTCGCCGATCACCTGAATCGTCTCGACGCCCAAACCCTCCAGCACGCCAACGAATTGCCGGTAAATCATTTCCACGCCGGTGACAAAGCTGCCGGCCTCCGGTGTTGAACTGGTCAACGCCCGGCCAAAATTATCCACTACCGGCAAAAATTCAGTGACAACTCTTTCCGTCACGATCCCGGACAATTCTTCTTTCTCCTGCCGGGTCCGGCGGCGGAAATTATCAAAATCGGCCTGCAAACGCTTCAGCCGGTCGTTGGTTTCATCCAACAAACGATTTTTTTCTTCCAGAAGCTTTATATACTTGTCCAGCTCCGGCAATTGAAAACAAACCTCACCATCCGGCGTGGATATGACATTGTCTTCTCCCTGGCGTATTCCTTCTTCCGGAGATAATTTTTCATCGTGCGAAGCTGTTTTTTTCTTATGCATTTTCAATCACTCCCGTTTTATGTTAAAAGTCCGGCATGCCGGCCTCTTCGCCGCCTTTTGCAGCATTAGCGCCCTCTTCTTTTTTCTTGATGATCGTATCGATCCGCAAAATCGCCACCGCCACTTCACCGGCGGCCTTTACGGCGTGAAGTTTTACCGGTACCGGGTCCAGCACCCCGCGCTCCAGCATATCCAAAACGGCCCCCGTGTCGCAGTCAATTCCTAAAGAGTCTTTTTCCTGCTCCGTCTGACTGACAACCACTTCCTCCACTTTTTCCAACGGATTAAATCCGGCATTTTCCACAATTTGCGCCAAGGGCTGTTTCAGGGCGTTCACGACGCAATCCACGCCGTAAGCCGCCATCCCTTTTACATTGTCGCGGCCTTTGGCCACGACCCGCGCCACCGCGATTTCAATGGACCCGCCGCCGGGCACGTAACCGCCCTTGACGGCAGCCTGCACACTGGAAGCGGCGTCTTTGGCGATGCGCTCCCGCTCGCCAACCACCTCTTCCGTGGCGGCTCCCACCAGAATCGTCGCCATCGGTTTGCCTTTGCCGCCCAGAACCCGGATCTGCTCCAGCTTCTCATCGGCATATACTTTATCAGCCCGTCCCAGATATTTTTCCAGGTCGACGGTACTTTTCTTCAAGCCGGTCCGCTTCATCAGCCGGGCGCCGCTGTGATCGGCCACCCGCCGCATATCCTTGGCCGCCACCCGCTGCATCACCATCACGCCGGCATCGGTAAGAATTTCTTCGGCGGCGTCATGAACGCCGCGGTCCGTCAGCACCACGTTAACGCCCAGTTCCACAATCTTGGCCACATTCACCTTGAATTCTTCCTGCAGGTCCACGTACCTTTTAAAACCGGCTTCCGTGGCTAAAGCCTCGTCTTCGATTTCTTCCGGCTCCAGAGCGTCATCAATCAGCATGATTTTGGCTTCATTGACCGTTTCCGGCATTTCCTGGGTCATCCGTTCCTGATCAATAATCACGCCCATAAACACTTCGTTGTCGGCCCCGACTTCCGCCGTAATGATATCCGACAGTTTAAAATTATGCTCCCGCAGTTTTTCAACGCCGATCAGCTGGCCCGCTTCCACCACCAGCTGCGCGATATCTTCATGCTCCCGTCCGGCAATCATGGCAATATTCCGCAGCACCGGATCGGTCATATCGTCAATGGTTTTTCCTCGCTCCCGGATCGCTTCCAGCGCCCGGTCAATACCGTAACGGACACCCTCAATCACCCGGGCCACCGGAACGCCCCGCATAACCTGGCTGACGCCTTCGCCCACCAGACCGCCGGCCATAATCGTGGCGGTGGTTGTACCGTCGCCGACTTCCGCCTGCTGCGCCTTGGCGATATTGATCAGCATTTTGGCCGCCGGATGGTTCACGTCCATCTTATCCAGAATCGTCACGCCGTCATTGGTGATAATGACTTCGCCAAACCGGTCCACCAGCATGGTGTCCAGACCTTTCGGCCCAATGGTTCCTTCCACGGCAGCGGTAATCGCCCGCACTGCGTTGGCATTGGTCAACAATGCCGCCAAACGCTCATCCACTTCCGAACCGCTCCCCGCCTGTTTCAAATTCATACAAAGGTTCCTCCCGCTGTTTAGGATGACACTAAAAACCGGGGCAGGATATGCTCCTGCCAAGGCTGTTATATTTTATATTTTTGGAGTATTTCACCCAAGTGCCGGTGCATAAACTCCAGTACGCTGATCGTTTTTCCATATTCCATACGGGTAGGGCCAAGAACGGCCACCGTTCCCACCACCTGACCCTCTACGCGGTACGTCGCTTGAATCATGCTGCAATCCTGTATGCCGCTGTATTTGTTTTCCTGGCCAATGGTAACAATCATGCCGTCGCTTTCATGCATATGGAGAATATCGCAAAGCAGCCGTTCTTCTTCCAGCATATCCAGCAATCCTTTAACCTTGCCGATATCCTGGAATTCCGGCTGGCTCAAAAGCTGCGTCGTGCCGCCCATATACAATTTTTCGCCTTTTTCCACCGCCAGAACCTGCCGCAAAATATTCAGCGCCGTCTCAAACAGAGCCGGATCTTCCAATACACTTTGCTTCACTTCCGACAAAACCGAGGTCTTGATCTGATCAAAGGACAATCCGTTCAGCCGCTGATTCATATTGACGCCAATCTGCTGCAGATCTTCCAGAGACAGCCCCTGAGGGATATCAATGACCTTGTTTTCCATCAGGCCAGCGTCGGTCACAACCACCAAAATCGCCCGCCGTTCGTCGAAGGGCAGAAATTGAATATATTTGAATCGGCAGTGCGCAGCCTGCGGCACCAGCACCAGCGAAACATTCCGGGTCACTTTGGACAAGATCCGGGCCGTTTCCTGGAACACTTCATCAATACGGCGCACCTTCGTCTGGTACCAGTTGTCGATAATGGCAATTTCCCGGGGAGTCACTTCCGGACGTTCCATCAGGCAGTCCACGTAAAAACGGTAGCCCTTCGGCGAGGGAACCCGGCCGGCGGAAGTATGCGGCTGTTCCAAATACCCCTGCAGTTCCAGGTCAGCCATCTCATTACGAATCGTGGCCGGACTGATGCCCAGATTGAATTTACGGGCAATCGTCCGGGAACCGATCGGTTCCGCCGTAGAAATATAATCATCAATAATCGCCTGAAGAATTTTCCGTTTGCGTTCGTCCAACATGGTAATCACCTCTCCCGGGTTGTTAGCACTCTGTTTGACCGAGTGCTAACATCTATAAAAAAAATACCATTCCTTTAGCTGAATGTCAATAGATTACTGCGAATTATCCGCTATAAATGCGCGAAAAACTACATTGCTGTATTTCATTCCCCGTTCTGTTAAAAACAGTTTTTCCCCGGTCAGGGAAATCAGTCCTTCCCGCTGCAGCTGTTCAATAACGGGCTGGTAAAGCTGCCGGAAATCCGCTGCAAAACACTGGGAAAATTCCGCCAATGCCATCCCCTCGCAGGTACGCAGCGCCAAAAAAACGTATTCCGACAGGGCGTGGCTCCGTTGATACTCTTCCACAAAATCTTCCGCCGTTCCGCTGTTTTGGATCCGGTGAATATATTCCTTCACGTCGGTGACATTCGCCCGCCGCTGCCCTTCAATAAAGGAATGGGCAGCCGACCCCAGTCCCAGATACGGCAGATAACGCCAGTATCTCAGGTTGTGCCGGCAGTACCGCCCCGGAAGGGAGTAATTGGATATCTCGTACCGCCCGTACCCCTGCTCCGGCAGCCAGCGGGTGACGAAATCATACATGGCTTCCTCCGTTTCTTCCAGCGGCAAATCCAGCGCGCCCGCTTCCCAGGCGTCGCCGAAGGGCGTGCCGTCCTCCACCTTCAGCCCGTAGACCGACAGATGGTCCACAGCCAGCGCCACCGCCCGCCGCAGGCTTTCTTGCAGTTGCGCCAGCGTCTGGCCGGGTAACCCATACATCAAGTCCACACTAACATTGTCAAACCCGGCCCGCCGGGCCGCTTCAACCGCCGCCGCTCCGCCGGCGCTGTCATGAAGCCGTCCCAGCGCTTTCAACAATGGATCGTGAAAACTCTGCACCCCGAAGCTGATCCTGTTAAAGCCGGCCTGCCGCAACGTATGTAACGCCGCGGCGTCAACGGTTCCCGGGTTCGCTTCCAGACTGATTTCGGCGTCCGCCGTCACCGCAAAGTATTCCCGAAGCGATTGCAGCAGTTTCGCCAGCTGACGGGCCGGCAGCGCCGTCGGCGTACCGCCGCCGAAAAACACCGTATCCACCGGAACCGCAGAGAATAAGCCGCCCCGGCCGGTAATTTCCCGGTCCAAAGCGGCAGCATACTCTTCATATAGAGACTCTTGTCCGGAGAACGATGGAAAATCGCAATATAAGCATTTTTGCCGGCAGAAAGGAATATGAACGTATATACCCATTGTTTTCATCGTCATCAGTCCATCTTTAAGATGGCCATGAACGCTTCCTGAGGCACTTCCACGCTGCCCACCTGTTTCATCCGTTTTTTGCCTTCTTTTTGTTTTTCCAGCAATTTGCGTTTACGGGTGATATCGCCGCCGTAACACTTGGCCAGTACGTCTTTACGCATGGCCCGCACCGTTTCCCGCGCAATGACTTTGTTGCCGATGGCGGCCTGAATCGGGATTTCAAACATTTGCTTGGGGATGATCCCTTTGAGTTTTTCCGCCAGCTGCCGACCGCGATGCGTCGCCTTGTCCCGGTGAACGATAACGCTCAATGCGTCCACAGGGTCGCCGTTCAGCAGAATATCCAGCTTGACCAGGCTCGAGGTCTGGTAAGCGATTAATTCATAGTCTAAGGAAGCATAACCCCGGGTGGAAGATTTCAGACGGTCAAAATAATCGTAAATAATCTCGCTCAGCGGCAAATGGTATGTCAGCATAACCCGGGTCGTATCCAGGTACTTCATATCCTTGAAGTCGCCCCGTTTTTCCTGGGATAATTCCATAACCGCCCCCACATAGTCGTTGGGTACGATAACCGTCGCCTTCACATAGGGTTCGTCAATATGGTCAATTTCCTGCGGCGTCGGCAAATGCGCCGGATTGTCAATGTCGATGACTTCGCCGTCGGTGCGGAATACGCGGTAAATTACGCTGGGGGCCGTGGTAATCAGCGTGAGATTGTACTCCCGCTCCAGCCGCTCCTGAATGACATCCATATGAAGCAAGCCTAAAAAGCCGCAACGGAAACCAAATCCCAAAGCCACCGAGGTCTCCGCTTCAAAAATCAGCGAAGCGTCATTGAGCTGCAGCTTTTCCAAAGCGTCCCGCAGCGAATCATATTCAGAGCTGTCCACCGGATACAGGCCGCAATACACCATCGGCGTAATTTTGCGGTAACCCGGCAACGCACCGGTGGGATGTTCCGCGTCGGTCACCGTATCCCCCACCCGGGTGTCTTTTACATTTTTGATGCTGGCGGTAATAAAGCCCACTTCGCCCGGTCCCAGGCGATCGACCACGGTCATCGCCGGGCGGAAAACGCCGACATCCACCACCTCAAATTTCTTATCGGTGGCGATCATTTTGATCTTCATCCCCGGCTTGATACTGCCCTGCATCACCCGAACATAAATAATAATCCCTTTGTAGGAGTCAAAATGCGAATCAAAAATCAGCGCCTGCAGCGGCGCGTCCGCCTCGCCTTTCGGCGACGGAACCCGGCTGACAATGGCCTCCAAAACCGCTTCGATGCCGAAACCGGTTTTGGCGCTGACCAGAACGGCTTCCGAGGCGTCGATGCCGATGACGTCTTCTACTTCCTGCTTGACCTTTTCCGGGTCGGCGCTGGGAAGATCAATCTTGTTGATCACCGGGATAATTTCCAGATTGTGTTCCAGGGCCAGATACACGTTGGCCAGCGTCTGGGCCTCAATCCCCTGGGCAGCGTCAATCACCAGCAGCGCGCCTTCGCAGGCTGCCAGACTGCGGGAAACTTCATAGGTAAAATCCACGTGTCCCGGAGTGTCGATCAAATTCAGCACATAGGTCTTTCCGTCACGGGCCTTATAGTCGATACGGACCGACTGAGCCTTGATGGTGATGCCCCGTTCCCGTTCCAGATCCATCTGATCCAGAACCTGGTCCTCCATTTCGCGGGATGAGAGGGCGCCGGTAAATTCCAGCAGGCGGTCCGCCAGCGTGGATTTACCATGGTCAATATGGGCAATAATTGAAAAGTTGCGGATATGCGTGTTACTCAAGAAAAAGTTCCCCTCTCGATTCAATCTATAGTAAAATTCCGTGACTGTCATTTCGCAGACATTCATTTACTGATACTCTATATATCAC